>NZ_JBFEGN010000010.1:0-81811 GCF_047228825.1 Siminovitchia jepli | reverse complement strand
TATCTCCCCCTCCACGTAACGACAAAATTAATTCCTAAAATACTAGATTTTACCGCCATTAAATATTAGCCCAGACAATAAACTAAAAACACTTAACAATGGAACTATCAATAGATAGCTATGTTTATACATGGATAATATCCTTTTCTTTAAAAATAATAACCAATCCAATATATAGACAAGCAAGTATTATTAGGTCCTTAAGGTATATGAGTAGGTATTTTAATAAATTCAAACCTGAAGAAGAGAACAAATGATCATAAACCACAATATCGCTAAAGTGCGTATCCCAGCCCAAAATTAAATCGCAGCAAACAAGCAAGGTACTAGAAATAAACGTAAGTATTAACGATTTTATCTCTGAAAAAGTGAGGATATAATAGGTTAAAAAAAACAGCCCAAGCATACTATAAAGAAATGCCGTACTTAAAAAAGAAACCAATGCCCCTAAATAAAAGCCCGTTTGAATGAGAAGAGATATATCAGCCAATAAAGAGATCATCAAGACATTAATCATAGTAAATATTCCTACAAAAAGGATAGATAGGTATATTGCCTTAAGACACATTTTTCTTATGATATCCTTTCTGCGCATTCGGATTATTAGGTTTTCAATAGTATAAAAATAATTTGATATAAGCAACAATAAATATAAAAGTGCGTATATCGTCCCATGCAACATAAGAAAATTATAGCCCGCGTAAGACGTAGATAAATCCAGCAAATTGAAATGGTTAATACCAGCATCTATATTATTCCAGTTTAAAGATAACCATAAAAATGCAAAAAAAGAGATAATAAATATAAACTTTAGATAGTTATAACTCATCAAATTTCACCTTGTATTGCCATGCTGAAAGCAAGAAAATAAAAACGATGGCAACGAATAAAATACCAGCTGGAATGATTTCTCTAAATCCATATTCTATAAATGGCTGCATTAGATAAGTTAAGCTGTTAGGCAACATGATTTGTAAAATCCAGATAAAGAAAGCAGCAGGATAAACATATTTGTAATGTGGAAATAACAGACTCAAAGCTGTACACATTAAACCACAGCAACCAGCAAGAATCGCAAAAACGAATAGATAAATAATATAAGCTATATAAGGATGTTTCAAGGATAGCGTTAACAAAGTGACATTATGATCTGGATACATTTCTAATCCCATAAAATTTTGTCCACCATTAAAAATAATGAGTGAAAGAACAAAATTCAAAAGCAGTGAAGATAATAAAATAATAAATGGCAAGAAAAAAGATAGAAAAAAACGAGCTTTTAAAAGTTCACTTCTTGAACATTTGGTGTACGTGATATGGGAATAGCCTATTTTCTTTTCGAGGATATAAAAATCAGAATAAATGAGTAAAATATAAAGCGGTAAAATCCAAATCAAGAGCATTTGAGCCACATGCCCCTGTGAAGTACCAGATAAGAAACTTGCATAAGCAGGGTGTAATAAGTTTTCCCTCGATAATTTTCCCCCATAGGCTTCTGGATGTAGCCAATAGTCAAAAAAATTGGCATATACATTCATTAACAAATCGACAAAGGGTATCACAAATAACAAACAAATAAATAAGAGACTTTTTTTATTCTTACCAATTCGATACAATTCACTCGTCAACAAACATATCTCTCCAAACTATCCTTTTTTTCAACACTTTTCCAAAAAATATTTATCATTATATAGAAAATATTGAGTTAAATCAAGCATTTTTTGATTTTTTGAAATAGAAAGACATTTCGGAAATATGGACGAACACACGGGGTTTCTGCCATTAAAAAAAGAGATATTGTTTTTGCACAATACCTCTTTTTCTTTACTTATAACAGCTCTTTCCTGAGCTGTTCAGGAGATTTGGGCGATAAAAGCCCGACAGGGACATCAAAAACGGTTTTGGCGCCAAATTCGCCCTGCTTGTTCAATTTGTATGCCGCCCTGGCATAGGCAACCAAAATGCTCGAGGTAAATTCGGGATTGCTGTCCAGTTTTAATGAGTACTCGGCAATTTGGTTTGTTCCTTCCCCTGTTTTTCCGCTGCGGATGACAAACCCGCCATGAAGCATTTTGGAATGATTTTTCTCCAACTCTTCTTCAGATATAAAGTGAACAGTCGTATCATAATCCGCAAAATAATTCGGCATCGTTTTAATTTCCCGCTCAATCCGTTCTACATCGGCCCCTTCTTCCGCCACAACGTAGCATTCGCGCAAATGCTTTTCCCGTGTGGACAGTTCGGGATTTTCTCCCCTTCTGACCCTTTCAACCGCTTCTTCAATCGGAATGGTATACTGGACGGCCCCTTTTACGCCTTCAATTCTGCGAACAGCATCCGAATGGCCCTGACTGAGCCCCTTTCCCCAGAAAGTATATGTTGCCCCTTCCGGAAGGATCGCTTCCCCCAGCAGCCTGTTTAACGAAAACATGCCCGGATCCCATCCGACAGAGATAATGCTCGTCTTTTGCGCGGAAGCTGCCGCCTCGTTCACTGCCGCATAATATTCAGGTATTTTGGCGTGCGTATCAAAGCTGTCAATCGTGTTAAACATTTTTGCAAACCGAGGGCCCTGCTCCGGAAGATCTGTTGCAGAACCTCCGCATAAAATCATCACATCAATGTCGTTTACAAATTTTTCAGCTTCAGAAATGTGTAAAACTTTTACTTGAGGATTCTTCACTTGAACATTTTCCGGATTCCGGCGTGAAAAAACAGCAACAAGCTCCATATCCGGATTTTTACCAATCGCCGACTCTACTCCACGCCCCAAATTACCATATCCAACAATGCCTATTTTGATTTTTTCCATCGTCATGCCTCCTTGTAAATTCCTGACTAACCAATGATAACGCGTTCTTTCGGATAATGGAAATCGGGTTCTTTCTCATTGCCTGCCATGATGAACAGGAACGATAATATCCCGACCCTGCCGATGAACATTAATATGATCAACAGCCATTTGCCCGTATTGGTTAAATCGGCTGTAATCCCCATGGAAGCCCCGCAAGTGCCAAAAGCGGAGGAAACCTCAAAAATGATGGCAAGCAGGCCCGCATCTTCCGTATAGGATAAAACGATGACGGAAATGCCAAATATCAAAACTGCAAGCAAAAGAACAACAAGCGACTTGATCACATCATCCTGATGGATCTCTCTTTTAAAAATTTTAATCGATCTGTTCCCTCTTGCATAATGATAAAGAAATAAAATATTCAACGCAAAAGTGGTCGTCCGGATTCCGCCTCCAACAGAGCTGGGTGATGCACCGATAAACATGAGTGCCGACATAAAAAGTGCCGTGGAATGGTGCAAATCGTTTATATCGAGAGTCAATAATCCCGCACTTCTCATCGTGGTTGACTGGAACAATGCATAAAAAAATGACTCATGCCAGGATTTCCCCGCAAAAAAACCATTATATTCCAAAAAAATGATTACAATGGTTCCAAAACCCAACAATATAAAATAAGTGGAGGTCGTAATCTTCGTAAAAAGTGAAAAACGAAAGCGCCTGTTTTCATGCTTATGGAACAAAAATTTTTTGACTTCGATCCAAACCGGAAATCCAATCGCTCCCAGGATGATTAAAATAATCATTATAAACTGAACAAAATAGTCGCCGGCAAAAGGAATCAGCGATTCCCCGGTAATATCAAACCCCGCGTTTGTCGTGGCGCTGACAGAAGCAAACAGGCCCTGCAGAAAAGCCTCCTGCCAAGTTGGAAAATAATTCATATAATAAACGCCGAGTACCAATGCGCCAAGTACTTCAATCAATAATATCAAAGTGATAATTTGCCTGAGCAAATTGACCAATCCTGAAAAATTAAGCTGATTTTGGTCCGTTTTGATCAGCTGCCTTTGTTTTAACCCGATTTTTTTTCCGAAAATAAGCCAAAAAAATGTACTTATTGTCATAATGCCGATCCCGCCGATTTGCAAGGCAAAGATCAAGATAAAAATCCCTGTTACAGTAAAAGTTTCCGCTAAATCAACCGTTGTCAGCCCAGTTACGCTAACGGAGCTGGCTGCAACGAAAACAGCATCCATTGCCGACCAATCAGCCCCGTTTTGCCTGGCGACAGGGAGGCTCAAAAGAAGCGAAACAACCGCCACCGCCAACAAATAATATGTAACCAATAAGCGGAACGGTGTCAGGGACAGTCTGTATAGTTTTTGTTTATGTATCGGTTTGTCATTCATCTTTTCATTTCCCTTTTCATACTCATTCTTACATAATAAGCAAAATGACATGGAAAGGAAAGGATTTTAACTGTCATTTTTTGAAAGTTGAACAAACAAAGCTATTTTAACACGATTTTATCCACATGCAGCATGTTCCAGCATTGTTTTAACTTTACGCGGGATAATAACCATTAAGCCAAGCAAAGGAAAGGAGGAATCAGTTATGGCACAACGAAGCAATCAATTGCTCGTTCCCGGGGTAGAACAATTTTTGGACAACGTAAAGTACGAAATAGCACAGGAATTCGGCGTTACCCTCGGATCTGATACGGCAGCGAGGGCAAATGGTTCCGTTGGGGGAGAGATCACGAAGCGGCTTGTAAAACAGGCGCAAGCCCAATTGTCAGACCAGAAAAATAACTCTTAAATGAAACCGTCCCTGTCTTTTAAAACAGGGACGGTCCGTTTGATCATTGTGCTTTTCTTTGGTTTATATCATTTTTTGCAGCAACAGCCTTTTTTTTCGACAGAAAATATCCGCCGGCTGCAATGAGGACAAGCACGATCCAGAAAGCGAGCTTCCATTCGGCTGATTCCGGAAAGTGTTTGTTTAAAACACCCAGTTGTGGATGTGCCAATGTTAACACAGCCAGTTTAACCCCTACCCAGCCAACGATTAAAAAGGCAGATGTTTCCAAACCGGGATATTGGGCCAGCAATCGCACAAAGGTCGTGGCGGCAAAACGCATGATCACCACCCCGATCAGGCCTCCGAGCAGCATGACGAGAAACTGGCCTCCATCTATGCCCCCCACTTGAAACCATCCGGTCGGCTTCAATGTGACCGCAAGGACAACGGCTGCAAGCATGGAATCAATCGCAAAAGCAATATCCGCAATTTCCACTTTCAGGACTGTTGGCCAAAAGGAGCGGGACTTTCCATTTTTTCCTTTTTCCTCTTTCTTTTCTTTACCGTTTGCCGAATACTTTTTCACAATATGATGAACAGATAAAAATAATAAATAGGCCGCACCTATCGCCTGTATTTGCCATACATTTACCAAATAAGTAATCAGGAATAAGGCGATAAAACGAAAAACAAGTGCACCGAACAGGCCATAAAACAAGGCCTTTTTTTGTTTTTCCCTGGGAAGGTGTTTTACCATGACAGCCATAACGACTGCATTGTCCGCGGCGAGAATCCCTTCCAGTCCCACCAAAATAAGCAATACCCACAAGTATTCCAAGATCGTTGAAATATCCAAACATATCCCTCCAATGAAATATAGACATTCCACCGGGCATTTAATTGGATTTTCCAACAATCAAAAAGACCCCTGCCCGATGGGCAAAGGTCTTGCTGGACATTGTTCATGCCAACAAAGCCGGTGAAGAAACTTCACGAATTGACGACTTTGTTTCAGATGCAGAAAAAAGCATCTGATGCTACTCCCCTTTGACTAAAAGCCAAGCCTATTAAGTTAATTAGTATTATAAAACAGGAAAGAGCAAAATTCAATAGTTTTAATCAGGATTTTTTTCTGGTATTCATTTTTCTTGTTTCTGGGTCAAACAGGCTGTATACAACCGGAATAACGAATAAAGTAAGGAATGTACTGCTGATGAGACCACCGATGACGGCTACACCCATCGGCTGGTTCATTTCCGTCCCTTCCCCTATTCCGAGGGCAAGGGGGACAAGTCCCAAAATCGTAGTAAGGGCCGTCATGAAAACAGGGCGAACCCTGTCTTTTACCGAAATGATGAGTGCATCATAGCTCGGAATTCCGGCTCTTTTCTTTTGGTTGATATAATCGACAATTACAATTGCATTGTTTACGACAATACCAGCCAAAATGATGATGCCGATCAACGCCGGTATGCTGAGCGGGATTTGTGCCATGAACAGTGCGATCGTGACCCCGATCACCATTAACGGTACCGTAAACATTATGACAAACGGATATTGGAATGATTCAAATTGGGCTGCCATAACAATGTAGACAAGAATAACGGCAAGCACAAACGCCATCACCATGTCGTTAATCGAGTCTTTGAGCAGCTCCGATTCACCGCTGAACGTTATTTCCGTTGAATCGTCAAGATGCAGGCCCGCGATGGCTTGATTGACTCTTTTTGTCATATCCCCCAAGTTTGTATCCGTGTCGTATGTTAATGTAAATTCCACAGAATCCTGCTGATTAATCCGCTGGATTTCAACCGGGCCTTTCCCCCTCTTCACTGTCGCCACATCTTTCAATTCTGCGTACGAACCGTCAGGCTTTTTGATCAGAAGCGTTTTTAATTTATCGAGATTCCTTGTCACTTTCTCATCATATTGAACGAATACGCCATACACATCAGAATCATCCCCAATAATCTGTGCCGCCTGGACCCCTCTTGTCACATCGTTTACGATCGAAGCGATTTGCGCCGGAGCAAGCCCCGCCTCAAATGCTTTTTCCCGGTCAATGGCAATTTGCACCTCTTCCACGGTTTCAGCGGTGCTGGTGGAAAGATCTGTAACATGTTTCAACTGTTCAAGCTCTTTGTATATTTTTTTTGTATTTTGATCGAGCCGCTCTTTGTTTGTATCACTGACATAAAACGTCAGGGTTTGCGGCGCCATTCCGGAAGCCGTATTCACATTGAATCTCAATTCCGTTCCTTTTTTTGCCTTGCTGATCTCTTGTTCCAAGCCGGGCTTTATTTCTTCTACATACTCAAACAATGAGATATCCCGGTCTTCCAGCGGCTGCAGCTTTACATACATTTCGGCCGTATTCGGATTTGACGTTCCCTGAAACGAAGCTTCCTGGGTTGTGCCGATCAAACTGACATACGTACTGACCACTTCGTCATCTTTCAAACGGTTTTCAATGATTTCCGCCATTTTCTCCGTTTCGGACCGAGCAGCCCCGTTTTCAAGCTCGACACGGATGCTGAAATATCCTTCATCCGTAGGCGGCAAAAACTGCATGCCTACGGTTGAAAGACCGGCCGCTCCGCCAACAAAAAGCAGCAGGGAAACGAGCAATACAATAAACCGGTGCCTTAATGACCAGCGAATCGAACGTTCCAGAACCTTATACGGCTTGGATCTGCGCCTTCTTGCTTCCAAATCGCCGGCTGGCTGTTTCAGCACCCTGGCCGCAAGCATCGGAACAACAGTCAAAGCAACAAACAGCGAGGCAAAGAGGCTGAATGTGATCGTAAAAGCGAATTCCTTAAACAATTGGCCCAACAGGCCGCTGATAAACACGACAGGCAAAAACACAGCAACCGTTGTCAATGTGGACGCGGTAATGGCGCCTGCAATTTCCTGGGCCCCTTCCCTTGCCGCCGTTTTCGGTTCTTTTCTCATCGAAAGATGGCGATTAATATTTTCAATCACAACGATCGCATTATCCACAAGCATCCCGATTCCAAGAGCCAGCCCCCCGAGGGTCATTATATTTAAGTCAAGATTGGCAACATACATCAGCACAAATGTCACGATGACGGAGTAAGGGATCGCAATCCCGATGATGAGGGGGCTTTTTACGCTTCGCAAAAAGAAAAACAGGACCAGCATGGCAAGCGCTCCCCCAATGACAAGGGAAGAGGCAATATTTCCGATGGCAACTCTTATATAATCTCCCTGGTCAAACAAAATATCGGCATCAATATCTTGATATCGCTCTTTTTTAAGGAGATTTTTTAACGCTTTTTGAAAATTTTTTGAGACGTTTGCCGTGTTTGCATCAGATTCCTGCAGAACGCTGACGAGGACAGACGGCAATTGATTGGTTCTGGTAATCGTATTCTCTTCCTGTTTTTGCTGTTTTACGGCAGCTACATCCCCAATGCGGATTTTATCCCCGGTTAGCGGATCTACTGTTACCGCAAGTTTTTCAATATCCTTCGGGGAATGAAGGGTGCTGATAATGCGTGTCGTCAGCTCCTTGCCGTCCGTCAAAATGGTTTCCCCGGGCGCCGTCATATTGTTCGCCTGTACTGCGTTCACGATATCCGACTGGGAAAGGCCCCAGTCCTTTAGTTTGTTTTGATCAAGCGTGATCCGGATTTCTTCCGTAAGCGTCCCGGAAACATTCACACTTGCCACGCCTTCCACCCTTTTCAGCTCAGTCGCCAGTTGGTCGGCAAGTTTTTTCAATGACGCTTCATCCGAATCTGATTTCAGAGACAGTTGGATAACCGGAAACTGCGATGGATCAAACTTTAACAATCTTGGCTTCTGTACATCGGAAGGAACGCGCGTCTGGTCAATTCGCTGCAATATATCATTTTGAACGTCATCAATCGAAGTTGACCAGGAAAATTCCAATAAAACAAGGTTTGAGCCTTCTTCGGAAAAAGATTGGATATTTTTGATGCCGGGCAGTGTCGATAAACTTGCTTCCAGCGGTTTCGTCACTTTTTCCAAAACTTCCTCCGGGCCGGCTCCCTCATATGTCGTTATGACGACTGCAATCGGAGGATTGATATCGGGTATCAACTTAAGCGGGATTTTGAATAATGATACAGCCCCGAGAATGATGACGAGAAACATCGTCACAATCGTAAAAACTGGTCTTCTGATCGAAAAATGGCTGAGATTCACAACCAGGACTCCTTTCGGAATGACTGAACCATTACCATTATATCAATGGATCGCTGCCGATCATAAGTTTTAGAAAGGAAAATAACCAAAACAGCAAACCGGTTTTACAACACTTGACAGTTCAGAAGGCAAAACTCCCCAGAAACAGCGGTATCGCGTTTTTGGGGAGCGTATCATTTGTTTGCATGCCGATGTGCATTATATCCTTTATTTATAAACATGAGTCGGGCCTGTCAGCTGCCAGGCCGGCCGTCTCGACAGGCTCAAAGTATATGCCCGCTATATCCCGGAATATAGGTTTATCGTACCTGTAGGAGGCCCGTCTGTCAAAGCCGGTAACACCCGCTGCAAACAGCGGGTGCTGTTTCCGCCGGATTACTTTATATTCATCTGATTTTGGTCTGTTGCAATTTGAAGGGCCGCAAGTCTTTTATTGTTGGTGGCAATGATATAAACCGCGGCAAATGTAATGGCAAGAGCGACGATGGAACCGATGTTAAACAGTCCTTTTTCGGAGTACCAAACGATGGAATAGCCGATGGATCCGGTCAGCAGGGCATAATAAGTAAACGGGAACAATGTTTTCCGGATAACGGTTCCTTCTTTGCCAAGGAGCCCAACAACAGCTGATGCTGCCACAACATTGTGAACACAGATCATGTTACCTGCTGCGCCCCCCACCGATTGCAGCGCCACAATCCAGGTCGGGTCAACACCGATTTGCGAACCGACATCATATTGAAACAGGGAGAACATCATATTGCTTACCGTGTTGCTTCCGGCGATAAATGCACCAAGCCCTCCGATGAAGGTGGCAAAAAACGGCCAAAATTCCCCGGCAATCGCTGCCACGCCATCGGCGAGTTCAATCGGCATTCTTTCATAACCGGCGGCACCCCCTCCACTGTTTAGAAACACCTGAACCATCGGCACTGTAAAAATAAGGGCGGTGGATGCGGCCAGTGCGGTTTTTCCGGATTGTGCCCAGGCGTTTTTGTAAGTGTTCCCATTCATTCCGTGTATAAAATAGGTGATGACAGAAACAAGTATAAATATGGTTCCCGGTGAATAAAGCGGCTGGAAGCTTGCTGTAATTCCGGATCCGAACATGTTTTCAAACGCGATTGTCCATGATTGTGCCCATTCCATCAACGGCAGGGTCTTTAATCTTGTCAAAACAAGGAATACTCCGACAAGAATATAAGGGGACCAGGCACGCACCATTGACATGGAACCGCTTTTGTGTGCAACGTCTTTTAATATGACTTTTCCCGTCCACTCCGGATCCCACTTTGATTCATCCTCAAAGTTCCATGTCTCTTTCTTTGACGGCATAAATAAACCTTTCTTGGCTGTCGCCACAACAATGAGCAAACCGACCAGCCCGCCCGTCATGGACGGAAATTCGGGTCCCAGCACATTTGCGACGATAACATAGGGAATCGTCATGGCGAAAGCGGCAAACAGCGCAAATTTCCAAACCTTGATTCCTTCCGAGAACGATTTGTTTTTGCCAAAAAACCGCGTCATCAGCGCTACAACGAACAAGGGCACCAGTGTACCGGCAATCATGTGCAAAATGGCCGCTTTTCCGCCGATCAGGGTAACCAGCTGCAGGAAATCATTGCTGATGCCGGGGTCTGCAGACAGACCGGTATGAATTCCAACAAGAACCGGCGTTCCTACTGCCCCAAACGTAACAGGGGTACTTTGAATGACCATTCCCGCCACAACCGCCGCCATGGCCGGAAAGCCCAAACCGACAAGCAGCGGGACAGCAACGGCGGCAGGGGTCCCGAATCCGGAAGCACCCTCAATAAAAGAGCCGAACAGCCAGGCAATGATGATCACCTGGATCCGCCGGTCTTCGGAAATATCCGTAAATCCCCGGCGGATCGTTTTCATCCCGCCGCTTTCCTGGAGCGTATTTAACAGCAAAATGGCACCAAAGATGATATATAAAAGCGTAAATGCGACGACCACCCCGTTGATCGTGGCTGCCGCCACATTCGCTCCGGGAACCTTCCAAACAAAAAGTGCAAGCAAAACCGCCAAAACATAAGAAATTGGCATGGCCCTGCTTGCAGGCCATCTTAATCCGACAAGAAACACCCCGACAGCAAGAATCGGCAAGAGAGACAGAAAAGCAAGCCAGCCTGTACTCATCAAACAATCCCCTTTCAAGGCGAGTTTTTCAAATTTCCTTCTTTTTGGTGAATGCTTTCTTTTGGACAGGAAACCTTGTTTCTTACTTTTTCTTCCATTCTTCTTTTATTTCGGCGCAACGGCCCGGTGTCGGAAACATTTTTCCTGCATTCAACAAGTTTACCGGATTAAATACGCGGCGGATGTCGGTTTGGGCTTTGATTTCCTCATCTGTAAAAACAAATCGCATTTCTTCCTTTTTCTCGATGCCGACGCCATGCTCGCCCGTAATCGTCCCGCCTGCATCGGCGCATGCCTTTAGGCAGGCGCTTCCCGCTTCGATCGCTTTTTCCGTTTCACCCGGAATCCGTGAATCAAAGAGAACAAGCGGATGGAGGTTTCCGTCACCGGCATGAAAAATATTGGCAATTCTTAATTCATAATCTTTGCTGATTTGATGGATGCTTTTCAGCACTTCAGGAAGTTTGCTGCGCGGAATGACGCCGTCCTGAACGAGATAATCATTGGAAATGGCGCCCATCGCCCCAAATCCCGTTTTTCGGTTTGCCCACCACCTTTCCCGTTCCTGTTCATTTTTGGCAGCCCTCACCTCCCTTACATTTCTCTTTTTGCACACTTCCAATATTTGTTCTATCTGTTCGTCAATTCCCGCGGCGATTCCGTCTACTTCTATTAATAATACCGCCTCAATATCTCTCGGATGCCCGACCGGGAAAGCGGCTGATTCTACGCCTTCAATGGCGATTTTATCCATCATCTCCAATGCAGCAGGCACAATTCCTGCCGAAACGATATCAGACACTGCCTGGCTTCCGTCTTCAATCCGATCAAAATAGGCGAGAACCGTTTGCTTTGCTTCCGGATTTTTCAGAAGCCTGACGGTAATTTTCGTTACAATCCCCAATGTGCCTTCGGAGCCTGTCAAGAGCCCGAGCAAATCATAGCCGGGTTCATCCGGAATGCCGTTTTTGCCGATTTCAATGATTTCCCCGTTCGGCAAAACGACCTCCAGCCCCAATATATGATTTGTCGTCACGCCATATTTCAGGCAGTGCGCCCCGCCGGCGTTCTCGGCGACATTGCCCCCGATCGTGCAGCAGTACTGGCTCGACGGATCCGGGGCATAATAATAATCCTTATGCTCAACCGAACGGGTCAGCTGCAAGTTGATAAAACCCGGCTCCACTACTGCTCTTCTGTTTTCAAGGTCAACGCTTATAAGCCGTTTCATTCTCGTCAAACTGATGATGACTTCGCCGTTGAGCGGAATCGCCCCGCCGCTGAGGCCCGTTCCGGCCCCGCGCGCTAAAAAAGGTAAATTGTGGTCTGAACAATATTTGACAACCGCTGCCACTTCTTGCGTATTTTCCGGAAAAACAACCGCCCGCGGCATATGTCTCTGAACCGTAAAACCATCGCAATCATAGGCTGCCAAATCCGCTTGTTTGTACAAAATGGCATTTCTTCCCGACAGGAGAGAAGCCAGGTTTTGTATATGGCCGTCGTCCGCTTTTAATTTGGGTGCCTGCATGACTTCTTCCCCTCCCCTTCTTTTTGATAGGCAAGGTCAAGCAATTGAATCGTATGGACGATTTCCTGGTTTCGTCCCTGCCTTTGCACACCCAGGGCCATTTGCAGCATGCAGCCCGGGTTCCCCATTGAAATGATTTCCACATCACCCGGGACATGTTTCATTTTGCTTTCCAAAATGGCATCGGCCATTTCCGGATTTGTAATATTATAAATTCCGGCGCTGCCGCAGCAACGGTCAGCGTTGGGCATTTCCACAATCTCCACGCCGGGTATATCGAGTAAAATTTCCCTCGGCTCTTTCTTGATACCCTGCCCATGAGCCAAATGACACGCATCGTGATACGTGACCCGCTTATGAATTTCGGCTGTTGGCTTTTTGTATCCGATATCATAAAGATATTCCGCTATATCCTTTACCTTGTTTGAAAAGTGTTCCGCACGTTCCTTCCATTCGGGATCGAAACGGAACAATTCGGGATATTCCTTCATCATCGACCCGCAGCCGGCGGCATTGACGACAATTGTATCGGCAGCTTCAAAGGCCTGAATATTCTGCATCGCCAATTTCCTTCCCATATCCCGGTCTCCGGCATGAACATGAAGGGCACCGCAGCATGTTTGATTTTTAGGAAGCGAAACATCGATTCCATTTCTTGTTAAGACATTGATTGTTGCTTCGTTGACATCGCTGAACATGACATCCATGATGCAGCCGGTTAAAAGAGCGGCGTCACCCTTTTTCTCTGCCTTAGTCCTGATAACATCTTCATTTTTGTATTTTTTTTGAACAGGCTGTTGTGTAATGGCAGGCATGATTTCCTCCATTTCAACGAGATGCTTTGGAATCACGTTGATCAGGCCGGTTTTTCTTGCAACGGTTTGCATTCCGCTTTTTTGATAAAATTTTAAAAGTCCGCCAAGTTTTTGCATTCGCGCGGGATATGGGAACAAACTTTCCAGAAAGAATTTGCCCACAACATTTTTCCAGCCGGTTAAAGGCATCGCCTGCCGGATTTGTCCCCTCGTTTCTTCAATCAGCCCACCCACATTGACATCTGCCGGGCATGCTGTTGTGCAGGCCCGGCAGTCCAAGCAATCAAAAACCGGATCAATCAAATCCTCATTTACTTCCAGCCTGCCCTCTGCAACGGATTGAATGAGATGGACGCGGCCTCGGGGTGAATGCTGTTCCTGCCCCGTGATTTCATATGTCGGACATGACTCCAGGCACATGCCGCAGTGCACGCAGTCGGCCCATTTATTCGGATCGGGGGGATCTTTCCAAAGATAGCCGCCCAGCGGCACTTCTTTGCAAGCAGGGGTTTGCTGAACTTCCTTTTCCTTTGCAGTCACTTATATCCCTCCCACAAATCTGTACGGATTTAATATGCCTTTTGGATCAATCTCTTTTTTAATCCCTTCCAGCAAAAAAAAGTAAGGCGGCTTTTCTCCCCAAACAGAAAGCTCTTTTCTTAAAGTTAAAGGCAAATGTGTAATGACGGCGTAACCTCCAAGCTGTTCTGCTTTGTTTCTCATTTGTTTTATTGCATCAATCACTTTGGCTTCTTCTCCGTAAAGATTGATTCGGCATAGCCCATGCCCCAAACCGCCATGGGCCTCCATTTCTATGTATTCGGAGTTTTCTAGTTTAATCGTTTCATCGATTATTGACACAACATCCGAATTAACGACCCCAATTTTAATGCCAGCCTTAAAAAATTCATTATCATCGTTTCGTTTTGAATAAAATGCATGCCAAAATTGTTTCGTTTCCTCTTCAGACAATATGAACAATTCAGAGCCTGAAGGCTTCATTGTACTGAGCATGTTTTCCTGATAAAGAACCGAACTTTCCACATCCTCAAAACCGACAACCATTGTTGTACATCCATGCCCTGTCAGATTGGCAGCCAATGTCGGATTCAGCAATTCAATCGCAACAGGTTCCAGTATGGCATCCAAAAGCTGAATCGCAAACCGGCGAATTTCTTCCATGTGATTGGCCGGGAAAGTGACGAAGGCGACGCTTTCATACTTTGGAAGAGGACGCAATTTGAATGTGGCTTCGGAAATCACCCCAAGCGTTCCCATGGAACCGATAAATAATTTATTCATATCGTAACCTGCCACATTTTTTACCACTTTGCCGCCGGTATGGATTATTGTGCCGTCCGGATAAACGATCCTCATTCCGATGACAGAATCCCGTGCGGATCCATGCCTAAATCGCTTCGGGCCGCTGTCATTGGCGGCAATCACCCCGCCCACCGTGGCTGCTTCAGGGGTAAACGGATCGATTGCCACTTTTTGTTGAAAGCCGGCAAGGAAATGTTGCAAATCACCAAAAAGGGTACCTGCCTTGACCGTTACAGTCATGTCACCTTGAACATGCTCCACGATCCCTTTATAGTCTCTCAGTGAAATCAGGATATCAGCCGATTCCATTAATCCGCCAAATCCTTTTTTCGTCCCGCTGCCCATCACCGAAACGGTTTGTCCCGACTCGTTTGCGTAGGCCAAAATATCGGCTATTTCTTGCTCGGTTTTAGGATAAACCGACACTTTTCCCCCATTGCCAAACCGGAAATCGTAATCTCCGCCATCATCAATACGGTATTCAGGCACAACCGCTTTTAAACGGGAGACAATGCTTGCTGTTGACATTTTCGTCCACTCCAATCGTGATGTGCTGTTTTCTTCATTTAATCATTAATCAAAATGGTATTCAAGACAATTTTTAGAATATACAAAACAGCGATACATTACTGGGAACACACTTTTTGAACGAATCTCCCTCGGGGATTATTGAAAAAGCCCCATCCAAGAAAGCTGGATGGGGTGAAAAATTTGATGATACATGTTTCAGAACATCTTAATGAAAATATTTATTGGCGCTTATTCTGCCTTTTTGACAATTCTACCATTTTTGAAGAGATACGATGCAAGGGAACTACATGATCAACGCACCCCAGTTGTATGGCCGATTTTGGCATACCATATACAACACAGGTTGCTTCAGATTCGGCAATGGTTGAAGCAGCACCTTCCTGTTTGCCTTTCAGCATTCCTTGGGCACCGTCATTGCCCATTCCGGTCATGATGATATAGTGGCGCTTTAACTTCTTTAGCTTGGCAACCGAATCATATAAAACATCGACAGATGGGCGATGTCCATTCCTATGTGGCTGTTTGTTCAATGCGACGCGATACCCATTGATTGTTTGGCGGACCTCCATGTGAAAGTCTCCGGGTGCGATATAAACGGTACCGCCTTGTATGATTTCGTTGTTTTCCGCTTCGGTCACCTTTACATTTGAAATATCGTTTAACCTTTTGGCCAAAAAATGGGTAAACTTTGGAGGCATATGCTGCACAACCAGAATCGGATCAAGAAAATCCGCCGGTAAAGCCGTTATGACAGTTTCCAAAGCTTTGGGTCCGCCTGTGGATGTTCCAATCGCAAATATTTGGTCAAAAGTAGTTTTCGGAACAATGCTGCGGGTTTCTTTCTTAATCTTTTCATTTATATGGCGTATAGGTTGGTTAAACGTTGAAATGGGGGCTTTGGCTGCTGTTTTTATTTTTGCAACAAGCTCTTCCCTCACCCGAAACATATCAACCGAGATGGCGCCCGAAGGCTTTTGAATAAAATCCACAGCACCGAGCTGGAGAGCCCTGATGGTTTCATATGCCCCCTTATCCGTAAGAGAACTGACCATTAAAGTGGGGGTGGGGAAATGTTTCATGATTTCTCCAAGTGCTGATATACCGTCCATTTCTGGCATTTCAATATCCATTGTAATGACGTCGGGCTTTAGCTTTTTCGTTAAATCTATGGCCTCCAGCCCGTTTTTGGCGATGCCGACAACTTGTAGGATCGGATCTTTATTAATGAGGTCTGAAAGAAGCTTGCGCATAAACATGGAGTCGTCAACAACGAGCACTCTGATTTTTAACACTGTAACCTCTCCTGCATTTTCTTATAAAAAAATGTGTCTGTTTCTTTCAATCCATATTTCTCAGGCTGAAAAATCTGCTCTGACCCTCCCACAAAAAGGTATCCGCCCTGATTCAGCGCCTTGCCGAATTTGTTAAAGACTTGTTCCTTGGCATCATCTGTAAAATAGATTAATACATTGCGGCAGATAATGAGGTCAAATCCTTCAGGAAAAGGGTCCGACAACAAGTTTTGCTGTTTAAATTCAACCTTGCTTTTTATATTTTCCCTGATGATGTAACGGTCGCCAGAAGCCTCAAAAAAAGTGGAAATTTGTAAAGGAGACAAATTTTTTAATGAACTTTCCTTGTATTCCCCACGTTTGGCTATCTCCATAACCTTTTGATTAATGTCCGTTGCCAAAATCCGATAATCTTTTATTTGTAAAGATGACAGTACCATTGCTGCACTATAGGGCTCCTCCCCGGTCGAACAGGCAGCACTCCAGCAACGGATCCTTTCTTTTTTCGATAAAATGTCGGGAATAATCTTTTTTCCGAGCACTTCCCAGCGTGCAGGATTCCGGAAAAATTCCGTAACATTAATCGTCATATGATCTAAAAATTCATCAAAAAGAACACGGTCATCCAACATTGCAGCATAAAAATCATTGAAGGTGGAAAAACCCTTTCTTGTTTTAAATGCTTTTAACCTTCGCTTCATCTGCTCTTCTTTATATAAGTGCAAATCAATGTTTGTCCGTTTCTTGATTCTTAAGATAAATTGTTCATAATCGTTCTGTGAGTCAATCACATTAAGCATGGTTTCACCTTTAACTTGATATGCCTTATTCTTCATACAATACCCGCAGCTCAATGGAATCCATATTGTTGACCGAAAGGGTTGTGTATAACGTATTCACTTCCGTTCCGGAAACCTCGATTGATTTTCCGACAACTAAAGTTGGGGGTGTGATATTCATGGATAACCCTTTTTCTGTAAAAATGGTCATGGCATTCCCGCAAATCATATTGCCCAATTCCAAAAGTGCGCTCTGTGCCATTTGATCCAGGGATTTTATTGTTGGAACCCCCATCATTACAGAAGAAATCTCCAAGCCGACCTGCATGGGGATTCTAAAAATGATCTGCCCGCGTATATCTCCGGTGATCCCGACCATCGTTAATATATCTTCGGATGATTCCGCTTCATATTCCTGCTCGCTGTTCAATTCTTGACAACTCATTTGAAATTGCTCAAAAACGTATGCAGAAGCCTTTAAAAAAGGCTCCAAATTCATTAGATTCATAAATTCCCAACCTCACTTGACCGCATGCTGCACTCTTTTTCATATCAGCCGCAGCATTGCTTATGTTATTTGCCGCCCATTTTGGTAATTGCAGTACGCATTCTCTGCGGATCTATCGGTTTGACAATAAAATCGGATGCACCCGCTATGATGGCATCTTTCACCATCGATTCTTGTCCCATTGCCGATGAAATCAGCACTTTGGCTTTGGGGTCAAATTCCTTGATTTCCCTTGTTGCCGTTATGCCATCTTTGTTTGGCATGGTAATATCCATGGTAACCAGGTCAGGCCTTAATTCTTTGTATTTTTCAACGGCATCATTGCCATCAACAGCCTCTCCAATGATTTCATGTCCAAATTCTTCCAACATTTTTCTCAAGGTCATCCGCATAAAGGCGGCGTCGTCCACAATTAAAATCCTCATTTTCCTATTGCTCCCATTCTGATATGAAGTTATTCATCGTTTACAACCCGGGAAATTCCGGCAACTTCCAGAATTAATTCAACTCTGCCATCACCCAATATAGTAGCTCCTGATATATATTTGATTTTCCCGATATATTTCCCCAATGATTTTACAACGATTTCCTGGTTTCCGTGCAACTCATCTACCATTAAAGCGATTCTTTTTTCACCCAAACCTACAATGACAAGCGGAATTTGCCTGTTTTTTCGTTCTTTCCTCGGTATCTGCAATAAATCGTGCAGCCACACAACAGGCAGCACTTGTTCCCTGATCACGACAATGGATTTGCCTTTAATCGTTTGGATTGATTCCAAAGGAACCCGGACAATTTCCAGTACGTTGCTCATCGGGATAATAAAAATTCTCTCGCCTATGCCAACAATGAGGCCTGTAATAATGGCCAAAGTTAATGGAATTTTGATTTTGAAGGCAGTTCCTTTACCCAATTTTGAATCCAATTCAATAATGCCATTTAAACTTTCAATATGATTCCGGACAATATCCATGCCCACTCCTCTTCCGGAAACATCACTTACATTCGTAACAGTCGAAAAGCCCGGGCGGAAAATTAACTGGATCGCCTCTTTGTCTGTCATTGTTTCGGCCTCTTCCGAACTGATAAGCCCTTTTTTAATGGCCGAAGCCTTTATTTTTTCCGGGTTTATTCCTGCACCATCATCTTCGACGGTAATGACAACCTGATTCTCCTCGTGATAGGCCGTAATCCGCAAGAGGCCTTTTTCCGGCTTGTTGCTCCTTACCCGCTCCTCTTTGGACTCAAGTCCGTGATCAACCGCATTTCGAATTAAGTGAATGAGCGGATCGCCCATTTTTTCAATCACTGTCCGGTCCAACTCTGTTTCTTGGCCTTCAATGACCAGATCAACTTCCTTGTTCAAGGAATGGGACAGATCACGAACCATTCTCGGGTACCGGCTGAA
Organism: Siminovitchia jepli; assembly: GCF_047228825.1. Taxonomy (NCBI): domain Bacteria; kingdom Bacillati; phylum Bacillota; class Bacilli; order Caryophanales; family Bacillaceae; genus Siminovitchia; species Siminovitchia jepli. The sequence goes on along the minus strand of NZ_JBFEGN010000010.1, from coordinate 62,667 downwards.
TAATTGACCTATGGGAAGCATGCGGACTTTCATCACGCTTTGGTGAAGCTCTCCGATTACCCGCCCAACATGATCGGTTACCTGATTCAGTTCTCCGATCACTTCATCCCCGGAATATTGTTTGCCCAGCATGCCCGCCACCTGGCTGATCCGGGTTTGATCGATCACCAATTCACCAACCAAATTCATTAAATGCTCCAACCGGTCCACATCTACGCGAACCGTCTGTTTCTTTTGCTTCGCATCGTCCCGCTTTCCGCGTTTAACAGGCTTTTTTTCTTCGGATCCAGTGTCTGCAACCGTCTCTTTTACAAGCTTTCTTTCTGCCTCAAGCTCCGGTGTAAATGGGGTGACACTTGCCTCCGCTATTTCGTTCATCGAATGAAGCAGATCTTTGATTTCCTGGCTATCGTACTGTGTGGCCATCAGGAAGCAAAGATGATCAAAATCATTTTCATCTTCGCTGCTCATGGGCGGGATGGTTTGAATCATTTCCCCCAACGACTGCAATTCGTTATAAATTAAAAAAGCACGCACTGACTTCATTTCACAATCGGGAGATATTTTTACGCCAATTTGAAAAATATGCAATCCGTTTTCCATAAAAGAACTGGCCTTCCGATGCGTTTCTACTGTGAACAAAGCAGAAGTTTTTCCTTTGCTTCCAGGTTGTCCGGAAGCGCTGGCTTGCCCGGTTCTCTGGGAAAAGGACTGTACTTCCCGGATAAGCGGAGTCACATCCGTTCTTTGTTCTTCCTCGGATACAATCTCATCTTTTAACTGTTTTAATTGGTCCAGGCATGTAAACAAAAGGTCAATTAACGCTTCATCCACAGTTAACCGATTGTTGCGCACATGGTCCAGCAAATGTTCCATCGCATGGGTTAATTGGGACATGTCTGTAAAGCCCATCGTCGCAGAGGACCCTTTTATCGTATGGGCGGCACGAAAAAGCTTTTGGATCACTTCTTGGGATTCCCCATTTTCTTCAAGGGCCAATACTTCTTGATCCATTATTTGCAGCTGCTCATCAACCTCATCGATAAAAACGCCCAAAAACTCAGTTAAATCAAAAGTTTCCATGTTTTCACCACCTATTGCCGAAGAATTTCATTTAAATTTAAAATCGTCACCAGATCTTCCCCCGAAATCCCGATTCCGCCAAAAAAAGGGCTCTCATTATGATCGGGCGAAGATTGAATGTCTTCAAATGTAACCACCCGGCTTACTTTGTCAACAACGATGCCAACCATTTCCCCTTCATAATTGACCACTACAATTCTGGTATCCTTTGTATCTTTTTCTTCCGGCAAACCCAACCGGTGTCTGAGGCTGACAATCGGGATCACAATGCCCCGCAAATTAATGACTCCTTTTATATAAGCATTGGTGTTCGGGATAACGGTTATCTCCTGCATTTTGACAATCTCTTTAACCTCAATAATTTTGACGCCATATAAATCTTCGCCTATGGCAAACGCAATATATTTTTCCAGTTGGATCGCTTCCATCGCTTCAACCACTCCCACTCTTCTTTTGCCAATGCCCTTTGGCTATTTGTTTCCCATTCATAGTCGACAATCGGCTATTCCATCACTTTCCGGACATCTGCCTTGCTTAGCAGAGACTTCAAATTCAGGAGTGTTATCGTTTCATGGCCATGGTGATACACCCCTTTGATCCATTCACTCTGGGATGAGTGAGGAGCGGGGGTTATGTATTCCTCGGGCAAAAACTTCACCTGATCCACATCGTCCACCACAAACCCAATATCTTGATAATCGTTATTCAAAACGATCACGCGGGTTTTCGACTCCAGTTCATTTTCCCTTTCCAAAAACATTCTGTGCAAGCTGATAATCGGTATGACCTTTTCTCTGAAATGAATGACCCCCAAAAACTCTTCTTTTGAATTGGGCACCCACTTCACGGTCCTCATCCTGGTAATTTCATGGACATCTTGAATGGAAATTCCAAAATGTTTATCATTAATCGTAAAAACAACATATTGACCATTTGTTGAATTCATTTGAACCTCCCCTTCCAAAATAAAACGCCCACAAGCCGAGATCTTATATGACTTAACGGTCAAACGACCATCCGTTACCTCGCACAACATCATTTATACGAAAAAGCATTTTGATCGGGTATCTGGCTTACAAACTCAATTCCATATGTTTTTTATCGGCACATATTGCATTTTCTTTAGAACGCAAGGAGTTTTTTCACTATTTAAACAGTTGCTGTCTGCTTTACCACGCTCTATACCGACCTTGCTTTGTCCACCTAATGAGTCGGACTTTCACCTCAGAAAATCTGTAAACAGCAGAAAGTTAATTTACCTTGAAAACGGCAACTGATTGATGCAATTCCTCCGCCAAATCCGCCAGGGCCTGCGCAGTGGCTGCCGTTTCTTGACTGCTTGCCGTAGCCTCTTCTGTTGCAGCCGTAATATTATCAATAAAAGAGAGCACTTCTCCCGATTGGGCTGCCTGTTCCTCACTCGCTCCGGCAATCTCAGTAACCTTGTTTGCTGTTTGATGAATCATTTCAATGATTTTTTCAAATGCTTTTGCGGATTGATGGTTTGAGGCAACACCTTTCTCTACGGCTTTTACACTAAAAGCTGTTGCTTCCTGCATGCCTTGGATAATTTCGGTAATTTGTTCTGCAGCCTTGCTGCTTTTTTCCGCCAGTTTGCGGACTTCATCTGCAACCACTGCAAATCCGCGCCCTTGCTCGCCGGCCCGGGCAGCTTCAATGGCCGCGTTTAATGAAAGCAAATTAGTTTGTTCCGCGATATCGCCGATGACTTCAATAATATCGCCTATCTTGATTGAATCTGCTTCCAAACGTGCCATTTGTTCGCTTACAACGCCTGAATCTTTTGTAGATGATACAACAATTTTTTCGCCTTCCCGGGCAATCCGGATTGTTTCATTGGACAAAGCCGCCGCCTCTTCAGTATTTTGGGCAACAGAATCAATAGCGGCCGACAACTCTGCGAACAATTCATTCATCGTTTGCGCAGCTTTGGCCTGGTCTGTATTTGTGCTTGCAATTTCTTCTGTGCTGGCAGAGACCTGTTCAGATGATGCGGATAAATTCTGTGAAGCAACTAAAATATGTTGTATGATGTCCCTTACATGATATACCATTTTATTTACAGACTTTGCCAGCATACCCATTTCATCATTCGTATGAATATCGGTTGTTTCTCGCAAATCCCCCTCTGCAACTTTTTCAACCAGATTTACAACTTTGTTTAAAGGGCGTGATATCGATTTTGATATAAGAATGCCCAATGCAATGCTGGCTGCAAACACGGCAATTATGGCCGCAATTGTAATCGTTTTAGTCATTTTGTACAGGGATTGGGAATCATTCTTTGCCTTTTCGGCTAAAGCCATGTCCAATTGAATCATCTCATCAATCATGACATCCACTTGATATTGTAAATCCCGAAACTCACCGCCCACATAATCGGCTTGTGTCGTCTTGCCGTCAATAATCGACTCGACGGATTCATCGAAAAGTTTATTATGTGCTTCCCATAATGGATAAAATTTTTCCAATAACCTTTTTTGTTCTTTGGATAATTCAACCTGTTTATATGTTTCGAAATTACTGACAATTTTTTCTCTACGCACATTCATATCTCTAAAAATGGCATCTTTTGAATCTTTTGCTCTTATATTCTGCCATTTTGTCTTCAAGTCCTGATAGAGAGATTTTGTTTCCATGGTGGCCACTACCGGTTTTAGATTTTCATCATACATCCTCTCCAGGCTGCTGTTAAGCTTGCCCATATTGGCAATAGCCCAAAACCCGATGCCGATTTGAAACAATGCAACAATTACAAATGCAGTAATCAATTTTACCGACGTCTTCGTATTTTTAAACCACATCTTCATATAAACCAACCTCCAGCTAAAATAGATTAAAATCAAGCAAATTTGTATATCAAACTCCCAATAGGGAGTGTATTGAGTTTAAAGGAAATATTTTGCAGATATTTTTAAAAATACTATATAAAATGAGACAATTCAACTAAAGTCGGGGTTATTTTGGCCTGTTTTTATTCTCTGCAAACCTGTTTGCCAAACGATTAACAGGACTAAACACCCTGATTCTTCCTGACATATATATCGGACGATTTACTTTTTTTCCAATAAATATAAAAGAAACGTATAAAAAGACTAATAATCATCAACAAGCAGCCGATAAAAAAAGTATGGGATCTAATACACTACATAACAGACAGTTTTTTTGCAGGACGGGCAGCAAAAATGAGGAGGAAATATCATGGCATTGTTTGGACTGGTTAAGTCAGGAGAGAAAAAATCAAATAAACCGCCGAAACAATCCGCAGGCGGGAATACCGGCATACATGTGGACGATTCTTCCATAATAGATAAAATCAATATGGTGAACTTGACGGAGGCCGACTTAAAAGCAATTAGAAGCATCCAGCCGATTGTAGAAAAAAACATTGAAACACTTGTACATGATTTCTATTCAACCATTATGCAGGTCGAACATTTAAAGGGGGTTATTGAGCGGAACAGTACGGTTGACAGGCTTAAAAAAACATTAAAAGCCCATACAATTGAATTATTCAACGGGAAGATTGATCAACAATTTATCGATAAGCGTCTCCGCGTGGCCAAAATTCACTATGTGATCGGCCTTGAACCGTCCTGGTATATGGGTTCCTTTCAAAATATACAAAATACGCTGACCCATATTATTTTTAAAGAGGTAAAAAACACAGGGGACATGCTGAAAGTTTTAAGCGCAGTTCAAAAAATCATCAGCCTGGAACAACAAATTGTCCTTGAAGCTTATCATATCGAAGTTGAAAAGAAATTGAACGCCCAATTTGAGGAAGGAAAATCCTACCTTAAAAATAAAATGACCACGGTGAGTGAAGGTCTTGTGGCACTTGCAGAACAAAATCAAGCTTCGGTTGAAACGTTAAGCATAAATATTCAAGAAGTTGAACAAACCACCACCGAAAGCAATGAGCAAGCAGTGTTGGCAAGAAATTTTGCCAACGATGGCCAACATAATTTAAGTGAACTTCTTGAGAAAATCAGCTTTATGGAAAAACTATCGAAAGAAATGATAGAGAGCATTTATAAGCTGGAGGAATCCACCAATGAAATTTCCAATGTCATCTATATTGTTCAGGATATTGCCGAACAGACAAACGTATTGGCATTAAACTCCGCCATTGAGGCTGCAAGAGCGGGAGAGCACGGCAGGGGATTTGCCGTTCTTGCCAAAGAGGTTCAAAAGCTTGCCGAGCAAACGAAAGACTCTATCACTCAAATACACGAATTAATTTCTGCCTCCAACGAACATAAAGAAGAGGTATTAAATTCACTTGAACAAGTTGAAAATGCAGTTCAAACCGGAATCTTATCATCCCGGCAAACCCATGAGTCATTCCAAAAGATCGTTCAGTCCGTCCAGCAAAACAGCATTACTGCGATGGAGGTACAAGAACAAATACAGGCGCTTACCAAGGTAATAAAGGAAATTGAACATGCTACATCAATCATAACCGAATCAGCTGAAGAATTAAATGAAGCGGCAATAAAGGCCTAATTAATGAATCAAAAGATCCTGCCCCCTTCAGAAATGGGCAGGATTTTTTGGCGTTTTAAAAAAGAGTGGATTTATAGAAAATCAGCATAATGAATATAAAATATTGCAACGAACTAATATGTCAGAATATATTGATTTCATCCATGTAAAACCATACAATCTTAATACGAATATGCCTCATATTTAAAAGGGAGGGTAAAAGAAGATCAAGCAGCCGCTCTCACTTCCCAGCCTCCGGCCGCCTGATTTTTGCGCGGTGTTCCAAAAATCCTGTTCCAAGCAGAACGCCCAATACAATCAATAAAAATCCGATCCATTGGATGGAATAGATTTTTTCCCCGAGAAAAAAAGCAGCTCCGACCAGTGAAAAAAATGGGGACAAGTTCAGAAAAAGTGCGGCCTGACCGGCACCAATCCTTTGGATGGCATAGTTGTACAGAAGATGTCCCAGTGCCGTTGCGATGCAGCCGGACGCAAAAAATACGAGCCAAGCGGTCGGTGTGCCCGACTTCAAGGAGGCTAATCCTTCCGGTTCCACCGTGATGCCAAGGGCAAATAACATGACGGATCCCATCAGCATGGACAAACCCGTTAAAGTTTGTGAACCGACCGAGTTTGCCATTTTATTTATTAAAATAAAGCTGGTTGCTTGGGTAAGGACCGCAACAAAAATGAATATGTCCCCGATCGAAAATTGCAAAGCCGCCCCCGGCTGAACTAGCATGATGAGGGCAACACCCGAGAATCCGAACACCAATCCCAAAATCCGAAAAACCGTCAGCCGGTCGCCAAGAAAAAGAGCTGCCGCGACGGTAGTGACAATGGGGACCGAACCGAGAATCAACCCCCCATTGGCTGCACTTGTATGATTTAGTCCCACAGACAAAAAAGCATGGTGCCCAAGCACCCCAAAAACAGCAATCAAGGCAATCATCAATATATTCTTTAAGGGGAGCTTTTGAATTCTATTGCGATAAAACAGCAATGGCGAGAGTGTTAAAAAAGCGATAAAAATGCGCAAAGATGTGATGGTGACGGGAGAAAAGTGGCTGACGATGATTTTAATCGCAGTGACGTTAAAGCCCCAGATGATCATCAGTACAAATAACAAAACATATAACAAAATACTGTTCATCCAATACCGCCTGCCAATCCTTCATTGGTTCAATTACCATATTATACTATCATACTATCTTATGAAAAACCTATTGCTTTACCCGCGGCCATTGGGAAACCTTCCAGACGAGATGCAAAAATATGAAATAGCCAATTGCCGAATACCAGTGATGCCATTGTTCCGCATGCCTCAATAACCCCGCTGACTCCGCCAGCATTTCAAATGCCGCCGCTGCGATGCTCAATAAGGAATAGAAAAAACATCGCACCTTTACGGACATGTTCTTTCCCATATAAAGAAAAATAAGCGTAAATACAGGCAAAACGGCAAGCGTAAAAAACACGTCGAAAGAAAAAACATCCGGGAACGGCCTCCTGGGAAATTCATATAACCCTTTTCCGGCAAACACCAGATCCAAATAAGTGGCAATGAGGCAGCCAAAAACAACCGCTGTAAAATAAGCAGGCCGCCTATTTGGATAATGCTTTTTTGGCCATTGCGGCAAGTTCGAGGTTTTTAAGCGTTTCACAATAGTCACCTTCTATTTCTCCGCTCTTTTTTTCCTGATCTTTTTCCAAATAATAAACAACCTCCCACCGGTTAAACCAGTCCCCTTTTTCTGCTTCCTCATGGACAACATTTTTCCAGGCAAATGTCAGCTTGGGACTGTAAAATCGGGGCACTCCTTTTTTCAATTGGCATTTCTTTAGCCTTTTATAGAGAGTGCCCGGCAGCCCTTCATGTACATCGTTGAAAAGATGGGGCCAATAGTCTTTTCTTGAACCGGTATGCGGCCGGGAGACACACCATTTCAGGACCTTCCGCCACATTCGGTGATCCGAAAACAGAAGGCCATATAAACGTTTTCCAAGGACAATCTGTTCGTGCAGCGAGCCAAAATATTCCAGTGTAATACCGGCAAGCGCGGTTCCTCCTTCATGGCCCGGTTCTGAATAAGGAAACAAAATGTGGTTGAACGAAAGCAGTTCCTGTAAAAGAAATTCAACTGTATACAGCACCTTCTCTTTATAAACGGGATTTTTTACAACCCGCTCTTCCAAATAGCTCTGTTCATTGATGACTTGGGCAATCGCGAGTGTATAGCTGTCCCCCCTTTTCCAAAAGTCGTTCCAGGCCACTTCCATAAAAAAGGACACGTGTAAATACGGAAGCAAATAAAATAAATTTTTATTTTGCCTTACGGACTCCGCATAAAGTAAAAATTGCGGGTAAACATCTTGGAAGATGAGCCAATTTCCCCTCTCTAAAAAGTGGAAATAATCTTCCCTTCGTTGTTCATTCAATAATTTTGCAAGTAAATCCCCTTTCAGATCCGTCATATTCCATCCGCCGTTTCGGGAAACTGCATGCCCCAAAAAAGCCCAATGAATTTCAGGGAAATGCAAATAAAAATTCAGGTAGGCCATCGTCCGTGTCACATTGTTAAGATTTAAAGCAGCCGTTTGGGCTGTTATTTGTTCCAACAGGGCCCTCTCCTTGTGCGGCAAGCCGTTTTTTTCGGGAATTGGAGGATGATCCTGCTTTTTCATTAATTGTTCTTTAAAAGGAATGAAGTGTTCCGACAGCTTTTTTTTGTAAAGTTTTTTAAACAAAAAACTCCCTCACCCCCTAACAGCATTCTTTTGCATTTCCTGAATAAATATGAAACATACACATGCAAGCAAAGGAGTTGGTTTTCGTTCATGGAAAACATCGAGAAAACAATTCGACAGATCGTCGAAGAGTTGAAAGCCTGCCAATCTTCTGACGGCTCGTGGGATTTCCCCTTTGAAACCGGCATTTCCACGGATGCGTATATGATTATTTTATTAAGGACGCTGGAAATAAATGAAGAAGAATTAATCCGGGAGTTGACCAAACGGCTGCTGAGCCGGCAGGAAAAGAATGGCTCATGGAAACTGTATCATGATGAAGGCGAAGGAAATGTAACCGCGACAGTGGAAGCATACTATGCACTGCTTTATTCAACCTATTATGCAAAATCTGATCCCCCAATGCGGGCGGCAAAAAGGTTTATTGTAAAAAACGGCGGCATTCAAAGATCCCATATGTTCACAAAAATCATGCTCGCGTTAACCGGGCAATATAAATGGCCGGCTTTTTTCCCCATTCCCGTCGAGTTTATTTTGCTGCCGCTTTCATTTCCAATCAATTTTTATGACATTTCCGTATTTGGCAGGGCCAACCTGGCTCCCATTATGATATTGGCATCGAAAAAATATAGTAAAAAAACAAAGCGGAGTCCGGATCTTTCAGATTTATTCACATCCAGGCAGAGTGATTATTATTCTGAGGGAGAGCTCCGAAAGCTGAAAACAATGGCTGATTATATGGAGAAGGCTGTCAAAAACATCATCGGTCTGCCATTTCAGCTTCGGCAAATGGCAATTGAGCGTACTAAACAATACATGATCTCCCATATTGAACCGGATGGCACTTTTTACAGCTACTTCAGTTCCACATTTCTCATGATTTTTGCTTTGCTTTCACTCGGGCACCGAAAGGATGACCCGATTATCCTGAAGGCGGTTGACGGATTAAAAAGAATGAGATGTACGATTAACGGCCATACCCACATGCAGTATACAACGGCCGATGTTTGGAATACGTCTCTAATCTCTTTTGCCCTGCAAAATGCCGGTGTCCCACAATCCGATCCGGCCATAAAGAAAGCCGGTGAGTATTTACTGGAGAGGCAGCATTATAAATTCGGGGATTGGGCCATCCATAATCGCGGCGTCATGCCAGGAGGATGGGGCTTTTCGGACATCAATACATTTAACCCGGATGTGGACGACACAACGGCTTCGTTAAGGGCGTTCGCTGCAACCGCCTATACCTCGCCATTCCGGGAATCTTGGGACCGCGGCATGTTGTGGTGCCTTTCCATGCAAAACGATGACGGGGGCTGGCCGGCATTCGAAAAAAATATTGATAAAAAAATTTGGAGCCTGCTTCCGATCGAAGGAAACAAGTTCCTTATCTCGGATGCGAGCAGTGCGGATTTGACCGGCAGAACGCTTGAGTTTCTGGGGAATTATACGAATCTGCCCAAAGAGCATCAAATTGTAAAGGATGGAATAAAATGGCTTCTGTCCAACCAGGAAAAAGACGGTTCATGGTATGGCCGATGGGGCATCTGTTATATTTATGGAACGTGGGCAGCAATGACCGGCCTTTTGGCTGCTGGCACGAGTCCCGAAGAAAAGCAAATCCAAGAAGCGGTTCATTGGCTCAAACGAATCCAAAATGAAGACGGGGGCTGGGGGGAATCGTGCCACAGCGACCAGCGAAATCGGTACATTCCACTTAGGGCAAGCAACATTACTCAAACTTCCTGGGCGCTTGATAGCTTAATAGCTGCAGAAAAGAGACCGTCACGTGAAATCAAATCAGGCATCCACTTTTTAATAAATAAATATGATCAATGGGACTGGACGGATGACTACCCTGTCGGACAAGGGATGGGCGGCGCATTTTACATCCACTATCACAGTTACCGCTACATCTTTCCGTTGATTTGTTTGGGCAGCTATGTTAATAAATATAAAATGAAATAAAAACCTTGGAGGTGCTGAATCCGCTTTTCCAAGGTTTTTTTATCCATTATGTTCCCTCCTGCGACAGGACACAGGCTGACAGCGGCCATGACGGGAAAACACCAACCGTTAAAGATTTCGCAAATCAAGGACTACATCCATTGAAGCAAAATCTTCACGCTTCATTAGTTGAACAAGGCTTTTTGCCGTTTCTTCCGGTGAACTGAGCAGCCCTTTTTCTTTGTAGCCTTTAAATTGGTCCACAAGTTCAAAGTTTTCCCTTTCCGTTGAGCGGATTCTTTTTTGCATATCCGTATCAATGATACCCGGGGCTACTGAAACCACTTTTACCCCATGCGGCTCCCGCTTTTGTTCCAACGAAACTGCCCGAGAATAATGATCAAGGCCTGCTTTGCCGGCGCAATAGCTGCTCCAGCCGGCATAGGCATGCCTCCCTGCTCCCGATGACACATTTATGACCCGTTTTGGTACATGTTTGTCTTTTAATCTATCAATAAAAGCAGAAGTTAAAATCATCGGGGCAATGAGATTCACCGCAATGCTTCTTTCAATCTCCCCCGCAGAATTGTCTTCCGTATTCCCGATCGGATCAATCACTCCGGCGTTATTGATCAGCGTAACGGACTCCGGGTACTTTGGTACATACGAAATCATTGAGTCCATCAGATTTTCCAATTCTCCGGTTTGGGCCAAATCATATTCTATAAAGGCAAGGTGTGATCCTTTCTCTTCTGCGAGTGCCATCAGTTCATCACTCTTTGATCTGGCTGTACATACAAGGATGGTGTTTTCATGCAAAAGTTCTTTCGCGAGCGCCCGGCCAATTCCCCTTGAAGCGCCGGTTATAAAGAAAACTTCCATTGGTTATACATCCTTTCGTTAGAAGTCCGGAAACTGCTATTTTTTCTCAATATCTGTATAAAATTCGGCCGGAATCGAACCGAAATGACGGCGGTGATAGAGCATCGGATTGCGGTTTTCCACTTGAATATCCAACACTTGCCCGATCAGGATCGTATGGTCGCCGGCTTCGACTGTCTTAAACAACTCACATTGCAATACCGAAAAAGCGCCTTCGATGACCGGCAGGCCAAATTCGGACTTGTTCCACTTGCATTGGCTGAATCTGTCTACATTTGGTGTAGCGAATGTCTTGCACAATTCGACCTGGTCCGCTGCAAGAATATGTACCGCAAATTTCTTTCCCTTTGTAAAAGCCTCCAGCGATGAAACACGGTGGTCAATCGACCAAAGTACAAGAAGCGGATCAAGCGAAACGGATGCAAAAGAGTTGACAGTAAGCCCGACCGGTATATTGTCGTCTGTATACGTTGTGACAATCGTTACTCCGGTAGGATAGTTGCCAAGCGCCTCTTTAAATAATTGCTGTTTTTCTTCTATCGTCATTTTTCATTCCCCTTATTCCAAATTCCTCATACATCTTCCATATTGTCTAAAATTTCCGTAATGCGGCGGCCCACATCAGTCGTTGAAGCATTGCCGCCCAAATCAGGAGTCAGGACAGCCTTTTCTTCCAGAAGAGTTTCTATTGCAGACAGCAGCTTTTTCCCCAAATGATCGTACCCAAAGAAGTCAAGCATTTGGCTTGCCGACCACACCGCAGCAAGCGGATTGGCAATGCCTTTTCCGGCGATATCAGGTGCAGATCCGTGCACCGGCTCGAACATGGACGGATAATTTCTTTCGGGATTAATATTGGCTCCTGCCGCAAGGCCCATTCCCCCGGCGAGCGCAGCCCCGAGGTCTGTTAAAATATCCCCGAATAAATTGGAAGTGACCACAACCTCAAAGCGGGCCGGATCCTTGATCATCAGCATGGCCGCTGCATCAACCAAGTAAGAATGTGTTTTCACATCAGGATATTCTTCACTCATTTGCGCAAAAACTTCATCCCAAAATACCATGGAATAATTCAACGCATTTGCTTTGCTGATGCTCGTTACCGACTTCCCCAGCTTTCTGGCCGTTTCAAACGCATAGCGAATGATCCGCTCCGTCCCTTTTCTGGAAAAAACGGCTGTTTGCAGCACAACCTCTTCCGGCTTTCCCCTGAATAGCCAATCTCCGGCACCCGCGTATTCCCCTTCACTGTTTTCTCTGATAAACAGCATATCAACCGTTTCTTTGCTCCCTCCAATAATGGGGCTAGGGGCGCCATTTAACAGTTGAATGGGCCGGATATTGACATATTGGTCAAATTCTTTCCGGATTCTGAGCAACAAATCCCATAATGAAATATGATCAGGGACGCCGGGAAATCCGACGGCTCCCAAGTAGATCGCATCAAACGGCTTTAATCGTTCAATTCCGTCTTCATCCATCATTTTACCATGTTTTAAGTAATACTCGCACCCCCAGGGAAAGTGGGTAAAATCGAACTGAAATGTCCCGTCCAGTTCAGCCGCTTTTTCCAGTACCTTTATTCCGGCATCAATCACTTCGGGTCCAATGCCATCCCCCGGGATGACAGCAATTTTGTATGTTTTCATGCAATCAACTCTTTCGTGTTAAAATCAATTTTGGCATGTGAATGGCTTATGAAATGAAGCCCATAAAATCGGAGCCTTCAGCTGATGGATCAATATTTCAAAAAACCTCTTGATTGCAGGAATTCCAACATATATTCCCTGCGCTTTTTAGACATAAATTCAGCCATGACATCTGTCCAGGCATTGTCCCGTTTTCCTGATGTTCGCTGTTTATAGTAATTTTCCATTATTTTGTCGTAATCTTCAAGAATCCGCTCATATTTTTGTTCGTTATATGTATCTTCATGCAAAATAGCCTCTACCGGCAGGCGCGGCTTTACTTCATTTGCTTCAGCCGGAACGCCAACCGTCACCCCGAATAGCGGCACTACGTAATCCGGCAGTTCAAGCAATTCGCTAATCGGCCCCGGATTGTTCCGCACTCCCCCAATGTAGCAAATGCCATAACCTTTTGATTCTGCGGCAACCACAAAGTTTTGGGCAAATAACGCCGTATCGATCACCGCCACAAGAAAGTTTTCAGTCAATCCGGCGAGAATATCCTTTTTATGGAATTTGGCGGCATGCTCCAGTCTTTTCAGGTCGGCACAAAAAACGAGTGCCAACGGTGCGGAATCAAATTGCTTCCGATTTTTCGACAGCTCTGCCAGCCTGTCTTTTTTCACGGGGTCTTTTACCCTGATAACAGAGTAAGCCTGGGCAAAATTGGAGCTTGCTGCATGCTGGGCAGCGTGGAGCATTTCGTGAAACTTTTTATCCGTGATCGGTTCATCCTTATAGAGCCGGACAGATGCGTGTGATTTTAACTGATCAAGCATTGAAACACCCTTCCTTTTTTCGTATCCTGAACATTCGTTTTCATGACTCAATCATAGCAAAGTTTACATGCGGTTACAGTTTATTTGCTTTTATGCAGAGTTGGATTGTTGATCGATTTTATATATTGGAAAAATTTATTTTCCGAAAGACTGGACATCACAGTAAAAATTGGGAACAATCAAATTGATTTCAAACCAACGGACTGAACTATCGGAAGTTTTGCCGCAACACGCTGCAGATAATCGAATCGTCTTTTTTGAGAAAAGTTTCTCCCAGGTTTTGATCTTGGATCAAACAAAACTAGTTTTCCCATCAAATGCAATTGAAGAAACCCCATATTTTCTCTTTAACAAAAGTTGTTATTTCCCGGATCTCTATCGAACTGCATGCGTACATGACTCCCCTATTCATCCAGGTGAATTGGACAGTTTGGGTGGAGGATGTCATTTTTCATTTATGTAAAAATAGTTGAATCGTTTTATCATAAATAACCATCTAATAGATAAGCGGGAAGGAGGATGTGGCATTGACAACAAAAACGAAGCTTGTGGCTCGTGCGAAAAAAGGTGATACGGAGGCATTTCAAGCATTGATTGATGAAAGTAAAGAAAAATTATACAAAATGGCCTTTGTCTACATGAAAAATGAGGAAGATGCTTTGGAAGTGTTTCAGGAAACTGTTTTGGTCGCATTGAGATCGATTTCTTCGTTAAAAAATAATCGTTATTTTTCAACTTGGCTGACACGCATATTAATTAATCAGGCCATTGATGCTATACGAAAAAAGAAAAAAGTAGTTCCAATGAGCCTTGAAGTTTTGGAAAATTTCACTGAGTCTGAAAAAAACCAACTGGATGAACAGATGGATTTGCTTGAAGCCCTGAAAGAACTTGAAGAGAAATACAAAACAGTATTGCTTTTACGATTTTATGAGGATTATACAGTTAAAGAAATTGCATCGTTTCTAAATTGTCCTGAAGGCACTGTAAAAACAAACATCCGTCGCGGGCTGGAAAACCTGAAGAAAAAGCTGAAGGGGGTTTATTTGGATGACAGACAAAATCGCGTCTCTCAAAAATAAAATAAATAATATCCCGGTTCCAACGGATAAGCTCGATGATATCATTTTAACAACAGTTCATGAGCATGCGCCAAAAAGAACTCATTCTTTGCGCAAAAAGCTCATATATGGTGCAAGCGGAGGGGTTGCTGCCATTGGGCTGTTACTTGGTTCAGCAACTGTATCGCCTGCTATGGCAGGCATTGTTGCCAAGATTCCTATTGTCGGGTCGATTTTCAAAGAATCCGGTGATCCAGGCTTGTCGCAAATGAGCAACCTGGGGCTGACACAAGTCATCGGGGAATCTAAAAAAATTGGAGATAAAACGTTAACGATTGACGAAGTTTTTTATGATGGAACACGTTTTACCCTAAGCTATTCATTAGAGTCTGAAAAACCAATGAGTGAAGATTATATTGATGCGATGGACTTTATAATTGACGGCAAGCAGATTGCTTATGGGATATCAAATGAAATAACGGACTCAGCTTCAACACATCACAAGGGGATCGCAGCGATTGATACTGCAAAAGACTTGCCGGAAACGTTTTCTTTAAACGTAATGTTCATAGGTAAAGAGGGTGATAAGTGGGAATTTTCCCTTCCGATTCATGCGCAGACAAATGTGAAGACGATCGTCACGAATTACGAGCAGGAAGCTGCCGGAGTTTGGCTGTCCGTTACAGACATCATCCATGGACCCGCTGGTCTCAAGGTAAATTATAAAATGGAAATGAAAGATGGTGATCTTCAGAAATATATGGCAGATCTTATCGGCTTTCGAATTGAAGACGATTTGGGAAATGAATTGGTGTTGAACACCGGAAGCAATTATGGCTTTTCTGAAGACGGAAAAATAAATATAGAAGGCAATGAAATGTTTAATCCAATTTCCAACAATGCAACGAAGCTGACGGTTACTCCGTACTTCAACTTACCGAAAGAGAGGAAAATTTCAGAGACGAATGCGGAAGGAGAAGAAATCGTGTTTGATTTAACACAGTATAAAAGCGGTGAACTTGAGTTTGACAGCTTTACAGTTTATTTAAATGAAAAATATAGTGATCTAGTGGACCATTAGACTTAGAAGCAGCCTTCAACCAGTCATAAAACATTAAAAGCCCCGGTTACAAAGGGGCTTTTAATGTTGTTCAGATAGAAATCTATTTTATTTTAAAGGATTCAACTGATTGTTTGAGCTGTTCAGCAAGGTCGTTCAAACCTTGCGCAGTTGACGCTGTTTCTTCACTGCTTGCCGCCGCTTCTTCCGTCGCGGCTGAAATACTTTCAATAAATGAGAGAACTTCCGCTGATTGTGCTGCCTGTTCTTCACTGGCTCCGGCAATTTCCGTCACCTTATTTCCCGTATCGTTTACCGTGCGGATAATCTCTTTAAATGCTTCTCCGGATTTCCGCGTAAATTCCAGCCCATCTTCCACCGCAGCCACGCTTTTATTCGTATTATCCTGCATCCCCTTTATAATATCAGTAATCTGTTTTGTCGCCTTACCGCTTCTTTCCGCCAGCTTGCGGACTTCGTCTGCCACAACGGCGAATCCGCGTCCTTGTTCTCCGGCCCGGGCAGCTTCAATGGCTGCATTCAGAGCCAAAAGATTTGTCTGATCCGCGATGTCATCAATCACTTCAATAATTTCCCCAATCTTATTGGAGTCTTCTTCCAAACGCGACATTTGTTCACTAACAAGATTAGAGCCCTCAACTGAAGACAGGACTACTTTTTCACCGTTCTGAGCGACTTGGATCGCTTTGTTGGACAGTTCAGCAGCCTCCTCTGTATTTTGGGCGACAGCATTGATTGCTTCCGATAACTCCTTAAACAGCTCATTCATCGTTTGGGCTGCATTCGCCTGTTCTGTACTGGAGCTGGCAATCTCTTCGGTGCTGGCAGATACCTGGGAGGCGGAAGCAGACAGGTTTTCTGCAGCCCGGAGAATATTTCCGACAGTTTCCCTTAGCTGCATCACCATTTTATTCATGGATTGGGCAAGCCGACCGACCTCATCTTTCGTTTGGATGGTGGTTGTTTCCGTCAGATCCCCTGCAGCTACTTTCTCCGCCAGGTTTGCCATATCATTGAGTGGTTGGGCAATAATCCTTGTTAGCATCTTTCCCAGAGAAATACAAATGGCTAATGTTAATATGATGATGGCAATCATGATTTTTATGGTAGTGGAAAAGGTCTTTGTTAAATGCAGATGCTCTTCTCCCGAGATCGACATGTCAAGTTCCCATATCTCTTCGAGAGCATTTGTTAACCTTTTATGGTATCCGTTCAATTCAGTATCCAGTTGTTGAAAGCTTCTTCGGTCTGCGGCGATTGCCTGTACTGCTTGATCAAATGAATCATTGTAGGCTTTAAAGTCCGACATAAACTTTTCTTGAAATTCTTGGGCCTCCTGTTTCGCTTCTTCGGACTCTAATTCATACGAATCGGTGTATATGGCAATATTTTTTTCTATATCTTCCCTAATTTTTTTTAATTCATTGATCTTTGGGTCAAGGTCATCTTTGGGATCGGCATTTGCTATGTCACGCCAAATAATCCTTAATTGCAGAAGTTCATTTTGGGCTTTTGACATATTTTCCATTGGTTTCAACGCTTGTGTATACATCTCTGATCCAATATCATGAATTTTTTTCATGTTTATGATTGCGTACATACTTACTCCTGCAAGTATGATGGCAATCAAAGTAAAAGTTGATAATAATTTAAATGATGTTTTTCTATTAAGGTACCAACGCATAATACTTTATCATCCTTTCGCCAAATTCTCTTGTCCTTTTGCAATCTATCCAATGAAGCGCATAATTGGGAATCTAACCGTTCTTGAAAACCAAAATGAAGTATGTAAGCCCTTGGACGTCATTCTCTTTTGTTTTCATTCAACTCTTTTTATATCGTCATAATAAATATGGTTTTTATGGCATTCAGCACTTTTTTTCGAAGGTGAATGACATTTTGGTTATATTATTTTAATCCATTTTGCTTTTGAGCCCCCTGTATCATGAAGTCATTGGAAGTCGGCTCATCTTTTTTGTGGAAACGATACACTATTTTTATATTCATGGATCGACCAACCCTTTTGGGCAGCCACAAAAAACCCCCTTGCAGGGGGGCAGTTTTGTGACCTGAAATTTTTTCGATATAATAAAAAGTTATACATAAGAGCCTGACAAACTTCACGGGTACCCTTCAGGCTTTGTGAATAAATGACTGCCTCATTATTATGTATCGGCAGAGTTTCTTACAATAACAGTGTCTTTTAAAAAAATCATTGAAGTCAAGATGAATTTTCCAACTACGCCTAAAAAATCACGATTTTTAAGTTTAACAAAGTACCGGGATTTTTGTATAATATGGATGCTGACTAAAGGAGGCGATGAAAATGAAAAAAGCGGCCGTATTTTGCGGGTCCAGTAGTGGATCCTCCAACATTTATATAAAAAGTGCCAAAATACTGGGTAAAGAACTGGCTAAACGCGGTATTACACTTGTATATGGCGGAGCAAGTGTTGGCGTTATGGGAGCAGTTGCGGATTCCGTTTTAGAAGCAGGCGGAGAAGTAATTGGCGTTATGCCAAGCTTCTTGGAAGAAAGGGAAATATCTCATAAAAAGTTGTCAAAACTGGTGATTGTTGATTCCATGCATGAAAGAAAAGCCAAAATGGCAGAACTTGCTGATGGATTTATCACTTTGCCGGGGGGGCCGGGAACCTTGGAAGAGTTCTTTGAAATTTTCACCTGGGCTCAGCTGGGACTTCATCAAAAACCTTTTGGCCTGCTAAATATCAATCATTACTTTGACCCCCTGCTGGAACTGTTCAATCATATGGCAAAAGAACAATTTTTACATGAAAAATACCTTTCAATGGCCCTTGTAGATGTTGAACCCGGGAGATTACTAGAAAAATTTCGTTCTTATGAACCGCCGGCCACAAAAACGTACATTACCGAAAAACAGACTTAAACTCCGGCTAACAGCCTAAGTGATTTTCGGCACAGTATCCAAGAAGAAGGAATGCAGCTTGACGGCAAAAAAGTAAGTTGTCCAGTTCACAGGTCTTCTATTATTATAGAGTGTTGAACAATATTTTTAATTTTTCCCAGAAACTAAAGCAGGGAATTTTTTTGACGAAAGATTTCTCCTGCATTTAAGAAAATAGGGAACCAAACAGAGGAAAAGCACTTTTGCAGCCCCCTTTTTTTGTTGAAAAATGCAGTTGACATTATTAAGAATCTATTATATATTAATAAATGTCGATTTCATTAAATAATGATTCCGTAGCTCAGCAGGGAGAGCGCCACCTTGACAGGGTGGAGGTCGCTGGTTCGAACCCAGTCGGAATCACTCAGCAAAACGCTTGTCCCTCAAGGGATTGGGCGTTTTTTCTTTTTCTCAAGTTCCGAAAAAACTTGCGTTTGCCGGCATTTTGACGGCGAAACGTTGATTCATGTTGATCGTGATTGGTAATTATTGCTTGAGATAGGGAAGCCAAAAAGCGAAAAACCTTTTAAGACTGTTTTTCGCTTTTTGTTTTTTTTATGCCAATTTGTACTTTCCTTTGTTTTTCGTCATGATTTGGCTAGCGACCATGACAATAAATAATCCAAGTCCAATCGTATCGGACAGGCCTTCCGGATACATAAGCATGAGACCGGCAATGATCGCAATAATGCGTTCAAACCAATACAGCTTTCTGTACCAGAATCCGATAATTCCGGCTCCGATACCAATCATTCCCGTAAATGCGGTAAACACGACCCATATGAGATACGGAATGGTTGTATCAATCATTAACAACTCGGGAGAAAGAACAAACATATACGGGATGATAAAAGCAGCAATCGCCAGTTTGGACGCGTTCACACCGGTCCGAATCGGCTCCCCTCCCGAAACCCCGGATGCCGCAAAAGCCGCCAAAGCGACCGGCGGTGTAATATCCGCCACAATACCGAAATAGAAAACGAACATATGGGCAGACAGCGCCGGGACACCGAGCAAAATAATAGCGGGTGCCGCAATTGTTGATGTGATGACATAGTTGGCTGTTGTAGGTGATCCCATACCAAGTACAATGGATGTCAGCATGGTGAAAAACAATGTCAATAACAACTGTTCATTGGCCAATCCTACCAATCCGTTGGCTAGCTTCAGACCCAGTCCTGTTTTCGTAACAACTCCGACAATAATCCCTGCTGTAGCGGTAGCCGCTGCCACGGAAAGGGCCGTTCGTGCTCCGTCAACAAGAGCCTCAACCATTTGTTTAAATCCAATCCGGGTACTTTTACGGATGGCACTCACAACAATTGTTCCGATGATGGACCAAAGGGCTGCACGCATGACACTAACGCCGGACATAAGTAAAATAATGATCAATAAGATCGGGATTAATAAATAAATTTTGCCCAACACTTCTTTTCTGTCAGGCATTTCTTCCTTGGAAAGCCCTTTAAGGCCGACACGCTTCGCCTCGAAATGTGTCATGATCCAAATACCGGAAAAATATAAAATCGCTGGTATCGCCGCTGCTTTGGCAATTTCCCAGTATGTGATGCCAATAAATTCAACCATTAAAAATGCTGCGGCCCCCATGACGGGAGGCATGATTTGTCCCCCGGTTGAAGCAGCCGCTTCAACGGCACCGGCGAATTCTTTGCGGTAACCAAGCTTTTTCATCATCGGGATTGTAAATGAACCCGATGTTACCACATTCGCAACCGAGCTTCCGCTGATTGTACCCTGAAGGGCGCTGGAAAAGATCGCCACCTTTGCCGGCCCCCCTACTCTTCTTCCTGCAATGGATAGGGCCAGGTCATTAAAATATTGGCCTACCCCGGTTTTGACCAGAAACGCCCCAAACAGCAAGAAAAGAAAAATAAATGTTGCCGATACGTAAAGCGGCGTTCCCAAGATTCCTTGAGAAGTAAAAAACATCGTATTTACTAAACTTTCAAAGTTTAGCCCCCGATGGGCCAAAAATCCCGGCATTGACTGCCCGAAAAACGCATATGCCATAAATAAAATTGCGATAATTGTAATCGGTAGACCTACCGCCCTTCTTGTCGCTTCAAGCGTCAATAAAATCGCGAGTGATCCGACGATTAAATCAAGGGGTGTCAATGTCCCCACCCTGTTGACGATCGTTTCAATCATAATCGGCCAATAAGCACCGATTCCAACGGCTATAATCGACAAAATAATATCATACCATGCAACCTTATTTTTCTTTTTAATCCTTCTGCTGACTGGAAACAGAAGATAAATGAGTGAAAGCGTAAATCCCAAGTGAACCGATAATAGAATTTGCCTCGGAATGGATTGCGTAATGGATGCATAAAGCTGAAATATGGAAAAAGCAAGCAATCCAAAAAAGATGATCCAACCCAGAGGCCCCCTGACTTTTCTCGTAGCCGATTCCGGGTCATATTTCTCTAATATTTTCTGTTGTTCTTCTTCCGATAAAGTCTCAAATTTTTGCTGATCTTCCAAGTAAATTCACTCCTTTCAACAGCTGCCAAAGTGATAATTTTTGTTTTTTGATTCTTACAACGGAGCCGGGGGTGGAAAATGAAGAAAATGGGATGGTCCTATTTTGGATTAGAAGTCTATGATTCGCACTGACTTGGCCGACACTTATATCTATCCAAGGAAAATCGCGCTTCATATTGCGGATATAATATTTACCATCTTTCATTTCAAAAACTCCCCCGCCTTCCGCTTCAGACGGCATTCCGATGGAGGTATCTTCGTATTCCAATTCAATTTGGCGGATCTCCCCGCCCGGGAGCACCTGATATGTTTCTATTACTTCTGAAAGATGAATGGAATGCGTAAATTCGATTTGAAAGGTTTGACCACCATCCCGTAAAAGAAAATACGCCAAAAGCTCCCCGCTCTTATGGGCCTCAAAGGTCACTGCCTGTTGATAAGGGATGGCTGCCAATGCCAAAACTGTCCCAATTGCGAGAGTAAAAAGAATCCAATAATATCTTTTATATTTTTTCATCATTTTCTCCATTTGGGCATCAAGAAGGAAACAAAGAAAAGAATAGACCGAGGAAGCGGGCCGGTCTATTCACTCAGTTGAGGTTTTCGTGTTATTCCGATGAAATGCCCTTTTCATCAAAATATTTTTTTGCACCAGGGTGCAAGTCGATGGCCATTCCATCCAATGCCTTTTCAGCACTGATTAACTCACCTTTTGCGTGGCCGATTTTATCCGTATTTTCGTAAATTGCTTTTGTCATTTCATAAACGAGGTCGTCAGACAAGTCATCCCGTACAACGAGCATGGCTTGGACGGCAACTGTATTTACTTCGCTGTCTGATCCGTAAGTACCGGACTGGATTTTTTCTTTAGCATAATAGGGATATTTATCAATTAATTTATCAATTTTGTCGTCAGCAAGAGGAACAATTACCACTTTTTCTGTCGCAGCCAACCCTTCCACTGCACCTGTCGGTGTTCCTGCTGTAATAAAGGCAGCATCAATTGTTCCGTCCTGGATCCCTGTTGTGGAATCATCAAACGATAAATTGCGCGCTTTAATGTCGTCGAGCGTCAAGCCATGTACTTCCAGGATTTGTTCAGCGTTTGCAAGCGTACCGGAACCGGATTCACCAACCGATACCGTTTTCCCTTTTAAATCTTCAATAGATTTAATGCCTGATTTTTCAGTAGTGACGATTTGAACTGTTTCCGGGTAAAGAGTTCCCAGGCCTTTCATGTTTTCCACTTTGTCCCCGTCGAACATTCTTGTCCCTTCAGTAGCGTAAGTGGCAATGTCCGTTTGGGTAAAAGCAACTTCAACTTCTTCCTTTTTAATCAGCGCCATGTTTTCTGCAGAAGCCCCCGAAGTTACAGCGTTCGCCTCAACGCCGGTCGCATCTTTAATGAGATTGGCGAAGTTTCCGCCCAATGGATAATATGTACCTCCGGTACCGCCTGTCGCAATACTTAAAAATTTAACCCCGTAATCTTTTTTGTCTCCCTTATCTCCCTTTGATTCTTTGCCGCCATCCCCGTTGCCGCCTCCTCCGCATGCGGCCAGTGCGAGTGAAAGCACTATCATTAAAACGGTTCCAAGAAACATCTTTCTTTTTCTCATGAAAGCATCCCCCTTACCATTATTTAATTTCATAACGATTTTAACATATTACCATTTGGATTCA
Organism: Siminovitchia jepli; assembly: GCF_047228825.1. Lineage (NCBI taxonomy): Bacteria > Bacillati > Bacillota > Bacilli > Caryophanales > Bacillaceae > Siminovitchia > Siminovitchia jepli. The sequence continues at coordinate 39,772 of NZ_JBFEGN010000010.1, read as the reverse complement.
AGCAATATTATTTTTGTTATAGGATAAATGTTCTTTAGCTTATCAGGTTTTACCCAAAATAGCAGACTGGTAAACATTTTTTCATTTCAAATATGCTTGTGATAAAATCATACATATCATTTTCAATAATTGGAGGAAACTGACTGATGAATATTCGTCAAGGAACCATCACTGAACACGAATTTGAAAGCCGGGAGCTGGATGAAACGATCTCCCTGCTGATTTATCTTCCCCCTGCCTTTTCACCGCTTTACAAACACTCTGTTTTAATCGTTCAGGACGGGAGGGACTACTTTCAAATGGGCCGGCTTTCCCGTTTTGCGGATGAATTGCTCGGCAATAATGAAATTGAAAATGTCATTATCGTCGGTGTTCCTTACCAAAATGCAAAAGACCGAAGAAGCAAATATCACCCGGACGGGGAGAAAAATGAGGCCTATATCCGTTTTCTCGCCCACGAGTTACTGCCTTGGGTCGAGACCGAGTATCCGGCATATTGCATGGGAAAATGCAGAACATTAATGGGGGACAGCCTTGCAGGAACAGTATCTTTAATGGCTGCGCTTCGCTATCCGAATATATTCGGAAATGTCATCCTGCATTCGCCATTTGTGAACGATAAGGTTCTTTCAGCAGTCAAATCCCACAAAGAACCCCATTTGTTGGACATTTATCATGTAGTTGGAAAAGAAGAACATGAGGTAAAGTTTTCGCCTGAACGGGTGGAAGATTTTTTAACACCAAACAGGGAACTGCAGCAAGCCTTTATGGAAGCCGGCTTTGAAACGTTCTATGACGAATTTGATGGAGGGCATGCATGGACATATTGGCAGCCTGATGTAAAAAGAGCACTCAAAATGATGTTTTCCTAAATAGACTCTTTCTTCAGTCCTATAGGAAAATAGGGTGAAATTTGCTATAGTTATACATGAGTGTATCATTTATTTAAGTTTTGACAATAAGGAGGTAGACATTTTGAAATACGGCATTGTTATTTTTCCATCCAAGAAATTGCAGGACTTGGCAAACTCCTATCGAAAAAGGTATGATCCCCATTATGCACTGATTCCTCCACATTTAACATTAAAGGAAGCATTCGAGACGGATATGGATGTAGATACTATCACTGAAAAACTTGTGGATATTGCTAAAAAATATGAACCCTTTACATTGAAGATCATGAAAGTCAGTTCATTCCAGCCTATAAACAATACCATTTATTTTAAAGCGGAAAAAAATCATGTGCTGGAAGGTTTATACGAAAGCTTTTTCGATATCCTGCCTGGAGAAAAGCCGGAACATCCTTTCGTTCCGCACATTACCATTGGACAAAAGCTTTCCAATGACGAGCATTCGGATGTGTACGGCCAATTGGGAATGCTTGGCCTGGAGCACGAAGAAATTGTCGATCGTTTCCACCTCGTATACCAGCTGGAAAACGGTTCCTGGACAGTATATGAAACATTCCGCCTTGGAAAGGATCCTCAATAAATGCACGTCATACAGGCAAAGACGGAAAAGCAGCTTCGGGAGGCTTATGCCATCCGCAAAAAAGTATTTGTTGAGGAGCAGCATGTGCCGATTGAAATTGAATTAGACGAGCATGAAACAAATGCATCCCATTTTGTCCTCTACGACGGGGATAAGCCTGTCGGGGCGGGCAGGTTTCGAATTTTGGACGGCAAAGGGAAAGTCGAAAGAATTTGCATTTTGCCAACGCACAGAGGAAAAGGCGCCGGCCTGAAAATCATGGAGAAAATAGAAGAATTTGCCCGCAGCCTCCACATAGAAGAGCTCGTGCTGAATGCCCAAACTTCGGCCATTCCTTTTTACAAAAAACTGGGGTATATTGTCATTTCGGAACAATTTTTTGATGCGGGCATACCTCATCGCACGATGAAAAAAGCGGTCAAACATAAAACGGCCCTGGATTCATAACAAATCCAGGGAATTTTCATGACTGCTTAGCAGCCACAGTTTATTGTCCTTTACAATCAAGCCGGCTTTACCATCTTCAATCAGGGAAGATATGTATGCTGTAAAAGAAGTCCTGTATAAAAGCCATTGTCCGGGTTCCCCCGCCGCTAGGCCGAAATGACCAAACATTTCTTGCTGAAGGGTATCCAGCGAAACGCCTGAAGGTACATGATTAATTTGATCGAATATAAACTCCTTTACATTGTAATGGCATTCCATATTGGCCCGAATTGTATGGGCCGGATCCTTTTCAAATTCCCCGTGTCCGGGTACAAATCCGGAGCAAGACAGCCGCAAAACTTTTTCCAGGGAGGCAATGGCTGCGTTCGCATCGACAATAAACGGAACTTTATGCTTTCGCAGCACTTCGACGCCAAAGTAACTGTCGGCAGCATAAAAAATATCCTCAATCAACACCCCGCATTGACCGTAGCTGTGACCGGGCAGATGGATGGCTTTGATTTGAAAGGGACCGATGGATTGTTCCCCAAAATCAAGCAGGCCATCAACCTGCACAGGCTCCCCTTCCAAAAATTTGTTTCTGAGCGTTTTAATTGGATAAGCGCCGTTCCATAAATAAATGGGCTCCAAGAGCGGATTTTCCATAATCGCAGCTTCAAGCGGGGGTGCAAACACTTCTGCGCGCGCCTCTTTTTTTATGTAAGCTGCCCCTCCGTAATGATCGGCATGGGCGTGGGTGAGTATCAAGTAATGGATGGGCAGCTCTTTTTTGATTAAATGTTTAAGAACCTTCTTCGCGGTGCTTTTTTCCAAGCCGGCATCAATCAACATGCCTTTCCCGTCCTTGAAAACATAACCGATGTTGACTGCACTTTTAAAATAATGGCAATGCTCCGATACACTGATGAATTCCAATAAGAACATCCTTTCAAAAAATGATACTATACATATTCGTTGATGTACCGGCCTTTTCCTGTTGGTTCAAACAATTGCGCCGCAATTTTTCCGCCCTTTGCTGCAGGATCCTTGCCGCCCCGGTAAAACAGCATGAATCTTTCGGATCTTGGCTCCACCTTTGATGCGGGCGTAACAGGCATTGGATCCCATGTTCGTGCCGCCTGCTCGATCCTTCTCTTGTAATCTTCATATTGGACAGGAACTGCAGGAGCTATATAACCCATATACACGCCTCCTTTTTTCGTAATATTCTTTTTTATTTACCCTCTTTTTGTTTCAATAAACACTGAAATTAGAGGTGGGAGGTTTAATTTGACTAAATTGGCGAACTGCCAATATATCCTTTAAAAAAAGGACTTGCAGCAATTTGCGCAAGCCCGATTGATTATTTATTGTTCAGCATGTTGGATATGGTTCCCATATCCAGCTTACTTCCGTCTTTTGTAATGGTTTTGACCATTTTATCTTCCAATTCCTTGGGAACCGGTTTATTGGCTATTTTTGCCACTTGGCGTATGACCCTTCTTACGGTTTTTTCATCCTTAAAATTGGCACCTTGCAATGAGTTGGCGAGTTTAAGTACCTCGTTCATATTTACTCCGGTCTGTTTTTCGACATTCTTGAAAAATTGGTTATCCATTCCTTTCCCACCCCTCCTTTGCGTCTTTAATATATTATGAAGGAGGAGTTTTTTGGTGAGGTCAGGAAAACTACTCAAAAAAAGAATGGGGCAATGCCCACTATCTTCCGGTCAACCCTTCGGCTTAAAAATAAGCGCACCGAGAAAACCGAATATAATCGCAGCCGAAATGCCCGAAGATGTGACTTCAAACATGCCGGTGATAACACCGATAATCCCGTGTTTATTTGCTTCCTGCATGGCTCCTTCCACGAGTGAATTTCCAAAACTTGTAATTGGGATGGTTGCACCGGCACCGGCAAAATCAATCAGCGGCTCATACAGCCCAAAACCGGCAAGCACAGCGCCGGCTACAACCATAATGCTTAACGTATGTCCCGGCGGCAGCTTTGCTGCATCGAACATAAGCTGCCCAATCACACATATGAGACCGCCAACCACAAAAGCCCAAAAAAACATTGCCAGCATCTTTTTGCCTCCTCACATATATTCTATTCCGACAGCATGCGCTATGCACGGAATCGTTTCTTTCTGCTGATATGACAGCGGCGATAAAAGGGCTCCGGTTGCCACAAATAAAATTCTCTTATATTTCCCTTTTATCATTTCGTTCAATATGTGTCCATAAGCCACAATCGCTGAACATGCCGGGCCGCTTGCACCGGCAAATACATCCTGCTCATCCCGGTAAATCAGCAAACCGCAGTCAAGAAACTGTTCATCCTTGATCTGCAGCCCTTGTTGATGAAACAAATCCAGGGCCGCAGCCCTGCCGATTTGGGCTAAATCTCCCGTTAAAATAAGATCGTAATATGACGGGTCTATTTTTAAATCAAAAAAATGGCGCGTAATCGTATCTACCGCTGCCGGGGCCATCGCTCCGCCCATATTGAAGGGGTCCGTTAATCCCATATCCACTACTTTTCCAATCGTGGCAGATACAATACGGGGGTGGGGGCTTTCAAGTCCCTGGCCTTTGCCCAATAATGCCACACCCGCTCCTGTGACCGTCCATTGTGCTGTCGGCGGCTTTTGTCCTCCGTACTCTGTCGGATAGCGGAATTGCCTTTCGGCGGAAGCGTTATGGCTTGATGCTCCTGTTAAAATATAGTTTGCACCCTGGTTATCAATAATCATCGCGGACAGGGCCAATCCTTCCGTTGAAGTGGCGCAGGCGCTGAACAATCCAAGGTGGGGGATTTGATTTGTCCTGGCAGCAAAACTCGTTGGGGTGATCTGGTTAATTAAATCTCCGGCCAAGAAAAATTGTACGGCATCTTCCTTGAGTGCCTTTTTCCGTAAAGCAATATTTACTGCATCTTCCAACAGGACGGTTTGGGCTTTTTCATAAGAATCTTTCCCCATCCACAAGTCCTCATGAAACTTGTCAAAGTCATTGGTTAACCGTCCATTTTTTTCAAAGGGTCCCCCTACGATGCCTGTTGATATCACAGCCGGCTTCGATTTAAAAACCCACGTCTGCGCGCCTGCAAGCATTACAATCCCCCCCATATCTCCAATATAGTTTTGATCAATGTAATGACAAAGGCGGAAAACACGCCAAACACGATCACCGATCCTGCCAATTTAAACATATTTCCGCCAACACCAAGGACGAATCCTTCAGTTCGGTGTTCAATCGCCGCTGACACGATGGAATTCCCAAAACCGGTTACCGGCACTGCACTGCCTGCTCCCCCATATTGCCCGATCCGGTCGTACATGCCAAATCCAGTAAGCAGCATGGCTAAAAAGACCATTGTGGCGACAGTTGGATTTCCTGCTGTTTGTTCGGTAAAGTCAAAGAAATAAATATAAAAATATGTAATCGCTTGTCCAATGATACAAATCGTCCCGCCGACAAAAAAAGCACGAACACAGTTTTTGAAAATGGGGCGTTTTTTTTCGTGCTTGCTCTGCAATTGTTCATACTTGATTTGATTTGGTGTTTTCGTTTTATTTTTGCTTGACATTTTTATGCTCCTAAGTCATTTCATTTTTTAGTTTGATGATTTTTTGAAACCGTTTTCCAGCCTCTTGATTAGACAGATTGTCATCATCCAAATCTTCTTTTAACCTTACGGCTTCAAGAAAAATTTTATAATCACTTGAAACAATAAAGTGATCATCCGGATATTTTTTATTTAATTTCTTCGTAATTTTTTTTTCAATACTTTTCATGTTGAAACGGTTAAGATGCTTTACTTTGTAGGCCACAACAATATGTTTGTCCCCCTCCAGGACAGCCACATCATAAATTTCATCAAACTTGGATACATCTTTACGCACCTGGTAGCCAATAGATTTGTTTTCCTCTCTTTTTTTCAGTTCAATCGGTGCCGGGTTTGTTGTTTTCATCAGTGCCGTATCACTTTCCTGGTGCTCTTTCCCATCATCATACGAACAGCCGGCCATGAACATCAAACCGGTTATGATCGGAATGAGTGCCCTTTTTGCATATTTAGCCATAATAACCCCCGTTGAAAAAAGTACTTTAACGATATTTTTCACCATTCTTCATAAAATATGAACGTTAAACGGTTAATTTATTAAAAAAAGGACTGGATGATCAAAAAATCCATCCAGCCTTTTTTATTTAATCATAATGCGGCTTTTTTATGGGGGAGCCGCAGCCGCAGCCTTTTTTTCTTTTCCTTTTTTTCTTTTTTGCCGGCTTGATTCCGCCAGAAATTTTCATTTTATTCATGTCATCACATCCCGATTCGTTTTGGAATGATATGCCATCCTGTCATACTCTATGTTCCAATGAATATTTTTGTTTTCCCAAAATCCCAAATCAGTCCGAAATCATTGTCTGGGCGATCGTTTCAATCAGCGCGGCAAGACCGGCCAGGGAGAATATGATAATAATGGGACCCGCAATGATTGGGACATTGACGTAACATACATATAACCCGGCAGCAATCCATACGCCGGTACACCAATAACAACTCAGGAGGGATCCGACCCAGCCCCTGAATCCGCGCTCGATCGGCATATAATAAACCTCAATTTCTCCCTCTTCATTCAACTCTTCATATTCTTTCATAAATGGCTTTCTCAACCATTCCATAATTTGGTCGTAAACAAAGAGCCTTGTCAGCCGGAATACGGCCAAGCCGAGCAACCCCCATTCCATCAAGGAAATATCCATGTCCCAAACCACTCCTTTTGCCTATTTTATGCAATACAGGCGATTGTCCGTTACTCATTTACCTACCTATTAATATGTTGTTAATGTGAATGACCATATTAAAAAATGAAGGAGGAAAATGATTTATGAGTTTTGAAATGGAGTCCTCATCATCCATGTCATTTGAAGAAGATGTCGTTTCAGTCGAAACAACGAGTGTTCACCATCGTCCAAAAAGAGACTGTGGATGCAAGTTAAATTGTGTCTGCCAGGTCGTAAAAGCCATTAAGGATATTCAAGATCAGGCAATAGAAGAGGAATGTGAACAATGCACAACCAATTGCTTCATGGAGCCTCTCGGCGAGCTTGGTGTCAGGGGACGCATGCATGCCGATACACGTGTATTTACATTAACCAATAAAAATGGAGATTTATTTAAAGCACTGTACAAAGGCCATGCCGGCAAATGCGTTTCCGTCTTTTTCCGGGTAGAGGAGATCTTTGATAATTGTTGTGCTACGCTCCGCGTTCTGATTCCGTTGAAAAAAGACCGCCAAACTGTCGTTGACATTTTAACACCAGGCGGGCATATTAACTATCATGAGCTTTGCGAAGTAAAGCATTGGGGCGCAAGCAATAGCTGTATTACAGTAGATCTTCACTGTTTCTGTGCAGTCCAATGTATTGCCGATATAGATTTGCAAATTTGTGATTAACAAGAGGACGGGGATGGGCTGCCCTCCCTCCCGTCCTTTACCTTTGTTCTAACCGATAATGCGAATCCCGGTCAGGTCTTTTCTTTCGATTCTTTGCATGCTTCCTTTTGAAGTCATGACAATAATATGATCATGATAAAGCTCCTTTATTTTACCAACAAATTCACTGCCTGTTGTTTTGAAAGCGCAAAAATAAAATTGCGGACTTGAAAATATATAATCCAGTTTTTCGTCGATCGTCATATTCGGAAACGATTTGACTGGCTTTAAGCCTTGCGGAGGCTGTTGATCGAAAGACGTCTGTGGAACCTCATTAACAGATTCGCCAAATGATAGCGGCAGTTCTTCACCGCCGGCTCTTTTCCTGCTTCTTTTTTGTTCTTGAACCGGCTGATGGTCTTGCTGTGTTTGAACCGCCTTTTCTGCAGAAAAAGTAAAGCTGGATTGCATTAATCCCAAAGGCTCTTTCATTTTTGGCTGATTTATAAAAAGTAAAGGTTTTTTCGCAATCGGTTTTTGGTCCATTTGGAACACCCCTCAATATGTGATTTCATAATAAGTTATGCATATCCCTTTTTAGAAGTTTATACTTGTGTAACAAAAAAACTGCTGCACATAAAAGGCAGCAGTTTTCAATCTATTAGTTTCCCATAATATGGTATCCGGAATCGACATGAATGTTTTCACCGGTAATTCCCCGTGACAATTCGCTAAACAGGAATAATGCCGTATCCCCCACTTCTTCCTGTGTCGTCGTTCTTCTGAGCGGCGCTTTTTCCTCAATTTCTTTTAAAATGCTGTTAAAATCACTAATTCCTTTTGCTGACAACGTACGGATCGGGCCGGCGGAGATGGAGTTTACCCTGATGCCGTACTTGCCGAGATCGCTGGCCAAATATTTTACACTTGCGTCAAGGGAGGCTTTGGCGACACCCATTACATTATAATTGGTCACAACCCGCTCTCCCCCGAGATACGTCATCGTTACGATGCTCCCCCCCTCAGGCATCGCCTGAAGTTTTTGCACTGCTTTTGCAACTGCTGTTAAAGAGTACGAGCTAATGTTGTGGGCAAGAAGAAACCCGTCGCGTGTAACATTTAAATACTCCCCCGTCAGCTCTTCCCGATTGGCAAATGCTATACAGTGGGCAATCCCGTGGATCGGGCCGGCTGCCTCTTTGATTTTCGTAAAGCATTCTTCAATGTCTTCATCTTTTGTTACATCGCATGGCAGAACGATCGGTTCATTTCCATCCAGCGATTCGGCCAGTTCCCGGACATTTTTCTCCAAACGTTCCCCAGCATATGTAAAAACAAGTCGTGCCCCCGCATTATGAAGGGATCTGGCGATCCCCCATGCAATGCTTCTTTTATTTGCCACTCCCATGACAACAAAAGTTTTTCCGTCCAATGTTAACATAATTGAGGTTCCTCCTAATTGTAACGTGTTATTAGTACCTAGTACTAATCATACATGAGATATTTTAACTTTGTAAAGATGGTTGATGTTTAAATTGAATTGCACGTATGAGCGGGAGACCGTTACAATCGTTTTGGTCCCCGCTCCCCGTTAATGGATGAGATATCCCATAAACAACGTCGCCAAACCGAAATAGATCAGGATCGACGTGATGTCGTTCATTGTCGTGATAAACGGGCCCGATGCAACTGCCGGATCAATCTTTAATTTATGCATAAATAGCGGAACAACGGAGCCTGCCAAAGTTGCGACAAATAAAGACGCCAAAATGGAAATTCCCACCAGGAAGCCAAGAAACCACTCCCCTTTCCAGAGAAATACGATGATAAAAACCATTAAACCGCAAATCGAACCGGTAATCAGGCCGGTCCCCGCTTCCCGCAATACGAGCTTCCATCTGTTCTCTTCTTCCAATTCACCGGTTGCAATCCCCCTGACGGCAACCGCCAATGCCTGGGTTCCCGTGTTTCCGGCCATACCTGCAATTAACGGAATAAATACGGCCAAAATGGAAACCTCATTTAATGTCTCCTCAAACCTGCCGATCAGGCTCGCGGTAAACATCCCGAGAAAAAGCAGGATGATGAGCCAGGGAAGCCGTTTCCTCGCTGCAGCAAACGGATTTTTATCAACCGTATCCACATCAAATACAGCCGCGAGCTTGGAGTAATCATCGGACGCTTCTTCATCAATAACGTCAATAATATCGTCAACCGTAATAATCCCCAATAAATGGTTTTGAAAATCGACAACAGGCAGCGCCAATAAATCATAATCCCGCATCTGTTTCGCCGCAGATTCCTGATTTTCATCCACCGTCGTCGAAACGACACGGTCGGACATCACATCCGCTATCATCGTATCGTCGTTGCTGATGATGAGATCACGAAGTGAAATAACCCCTACAAGCCGGCGGTCATCATCGACCACATATACATAATAAATCGTTTCTGCGGTAGGCGCCTCATTTTTTAATATATGCATCGCCGAACGGACCGTCTGATTGGCAGAAATGGCGATGAATTCGGTGGTCATGATACTTCCGGCCGTGGATTCTTCATAATGCAGAAGACTTTTAATCTCTTGGGCGCTTTCCTTGTTCATGATCGTTAAATAGCTGACCGCCTGCCGTTTATCCAGCTTATTTAAAATATCAACCGCATTGTCGGTATACATGAAGGAAAGCATGTCGGCAGCATAATTCGGCTCCATCTCAGCCAAAATATCCCTGTATTCCTGATCATCGATATCAAGAACTTCAAAGAAATCGGCCACTTCCTTCGGTGATAAAAAATAAAATATTTTCAGCCGTTCGTCGATCCCGATTTTGATAAAAAACTTTGCCTGATCATATGGATGCAGTTTCAGGAAGTTATCCCTGAATTGCTTTAAATCGTTCGATGCGAGGGCTTGCAGCAGCAAATCTTCGTTTGGCTGTTCGAGTTCCTCATGATTAAATTCCATCGACGCGCCTCCTCTCCCGTTCATCTCCATTATCCTAACAAATCTTTTATGAAATGTCGCTCAAATGTCGCTCATGTAATCAATATTTTTGCATCAAACGGTGTCCATTCATACAATATATATGAATAGAAAGGTGATTTCCTTGAAAATTGATATTATTGGCGACATTCATGGCTGTTACACGGAATTCCAAAAGCTGACTGAACGCCTCGGCTATACTTGGACCAATGGGATTCCGGTTCATCCCGACCGTATACTGGGCTTTGTAGGGGATTTGACGGACAGGGGTCCACACTCTTTAAAAGTCATTGAGACGGTCTGGCGGCTTTGGAAAACTCAGAAAGCCTGGTACGTACCGGGAAACCATTGCAATAAGCTTTACCGTTATTTTCTGGGAAGAAATGTGAAAATAGCCCACGGCCTGGAAACGACTGTGGCGGAATTAAACAATCTTTCGGCACAGGCACTCAACCATTAAAAAAAATGTTTATGGAATTATACGAAAATGCCCCGCTTTATCAAGTATTGGATAACGGCAAGCTTGTCATTGCCCATGCCGGGATTAAAGAAGAAATGATCGGCAAAACAAATAAGGCCATCAAAACATTTGTACTTTACGGGGATATTACCGGGGAAATGCTTCCCGACGGGATGCCTGTCCGCCGCGACTGGGCCAAATCATATAAAGGCAACGCTTTTATCGTTTACGGCCATACGCCGGTCGTAACACCGCGCAAGGCCGGAAATACAATCAATATTGATACGGGTGCCGTTTTTGGCGGAGCATTAACGGCATTTCAATATCCGGAAATGACGACCGTATCCATCCCGTCATCCATGCCCTTCATAAAAGAAAAATTTCGGACCTTTGAATGAGTCTAGTCAAGCATATGGAGTATATCGTTCAGATCAGGAGGAAGCGGTGCTTGAAAATACATTTCTTTTTTTAAAAAAGGATGAAAAAAATGCAGTTCACGGCAATGCAAAGCCTGGCGCTTGATCAGATTTACCGGTCCCCCATACAGTTCATCCCCCAAAAGCGGGTGGCCGATGTGGGAAAAATGAACTCTTATTTGATGGGTGCGTCCCGTTTCAAGCCGCATTTTTACGTGCGCCGCAGCATTGAACTGGCGCAGCACTTCGTATTTCGTCACCGCCCGCTTTCCGTCTTCCCTCACTTCACGTTCGATGATGCTGGAAGGCTTTCTCCCGATCGGGGCATCGATGATGCCCGAAGTCTTACTGAGAATACCGGAAGCAAAGCCTTCATATGATCGGCCAATTTCATTTTTTTGTTGTAAAATGCCAAAGAGATGATGTGCGTGCCTGTGCTTTGCCACGAGCACCAGGCCTGATGTATTTCGGTCCAGCCTTGTAACAATATGAATGGCTGCCGATAGCCCCTTTTGTTCATAATCATAAGCCAGTGCATTGGCTAAGCTGCCGCCCGGATGTTCTCTGGAAGGGATTGTATTCATTTTCGGCGGCTTGTTGATGACCAAAACGTCCCTGTCTTCGAAAATGATGTCGATGGGAATATTTTCACCCAGCAACTGTTCGTTACGGACTTCCTCCGGAAATTCCACCTCCAGCACATCCCCATCCTCCAGCAGATAACGGACATTTCGCTCCATCCCGTTCACTTTAATGGAGCCGCCTTGAAACTTGATGTTCGTAAGTGCCCTTCGGGAAACCTGTTCTTCTTTTAAAAATTGTTTAATGGTTTTTCGTATTCCGCCGTTTTTCACGGTCCAGCGCAGTTTATATTGCTGCATACCGTCTAGGATCATCCTCCATCTGAAATAAATGAGTCATGGACTCTTTTCCAAAAAGGAAAGGGGCGAAAGCGTGCAAAGCGCACCCTTTCATCAGCCACGCGGAATTGAATTGATTTTACATCGCGGTGCATGACTGTTAAATGGTCAATGGTGACGTGAAAATCATTCGTATTGACCGGCTTTAACAAGAGCGTATGATGGGCCGGCAAGATGAGCGGCGAGCCGACAGTCCGGAATACACGGTTGTTTATGGAGGCCATTTCGGCCAGTTGGATGGCATGCAGCGTCGGGTGAATAATGGCTCCTCCCAGTGCCTTATTGTAGGCTGTACTGCCGGAAGGCGTTGAGACACAGAGACCGTCGCCGCGGAATCTTTCAAAGTGTTCGCCGCGGATTTCCACATCCATCACCAGCGTTCCTTCCATGCTTTTGACAGTTGACTCGTTCAGCCCGAGATATTTTGTCTCTTTTCCTCCGTGCCTATACCGTATGATTATTTCCAGCAGGGGGTATTCCACTACCTGGTATGGCGTTTTTGCAATGGCTATCACCAACTTTTCAATTTCTTCCGGCAGCCAATCCGCATAAAATCCGAGATGGCCCGTATGAACCCCTACAAATGCCGTTTTATCCAGCCTTGAGCTATACCGATGAAATGCATGCAAAAGAGTCCCGTCACCGCCAACCGAAATAACGATATCCGGTTGTTCTTCATCGTAGCTCAACTCAAAATCCTGCAAATATGTAATCATCTTTTGCATTAACGCATTTGAAGTTGCATCCCCTTTTGACATCACTGTAAACCTCAAAAGCGTCTCACCCTCTCCGAGTTATTTGCTGTCAGACTGCTCAAAAACCTCTTTGTTTTTCGTAAAATAAACTTGCGCTTCCTGAATTTCTTCTTTGATTTGTGACATCTGTTCATCAAGGCGAAATGCCGCTTCAGCTGCTTTTTGAAGCCTTAATTTAATATCTTCGGGAATTTGCCCCTGATATTTATAATTGAGCGAATGTTCGATCGTCGCCCAAAAATTCATGGCCAATGTTCTGATTTGAATCTCCGCCAGGATTTTTTTCTCACCATGTATTGTTTCGACGGGATATTCAATCACAACATGATAGGAACGGTATCCGCTCGGTTTTTTATTGGAAATATAATTTCTTTCCTCTACGATCCGAAAGTCGTTTCTCTGCCTGAGCAACTTTACGACCGTCTTAATGTCATCGACAAATTGGCACATGATGCGTATTCCCGCAATATCCTGCATTTCTGTTTCTATCTTCTCCAAAGGGATGTCTTTCAGATTCGCTTTCACGAGAATGCTTGCAACGGGTTTCACCCTTCCTGTAACAAACTCAATGGGAGAATGGATATGTTCCCCGGCAAATTGCTGCCTCATCCCTTTTAACTTAACCTTTAATTCATCGACGGCTTGTTTATATGGGGCTAAAAACTGATCCCACTGATTCAATGTAAATCACCTCTGAAACGACGCTATTCCTTTGCATGACCCCATTTTAGCACAAAGCCGGCCCACTTGGCATTGAACAATTCGGGCAAAAGCGCCATAATGGTACGTAGACATGGAAAGGGCGATGAAACGGTGGGGAGAAATATTGAAATTGAGTTTAAAAACATGGTCACAAAGGAAGATTTTGAATTGCTTTTAAGCGTTTTTCACATGACAGAAGATGACTTTGCCAACCAGGTGAACCATTACTTTGATACGGATACATTTATGCTGAAACAAAGCGATGCAGCTCTGAGAATCAGAAACAGGGATCATCTTTACGAACTGACGCTAAAGAAAATAAAACGGCCGGGCTTGCTTGAAATCAATCAAAGGATTTCCGCCGATGAAGCCAATGCATGCTTCCATAAGCATATTTTTCCTGAAGGTGAAATAAAGGAAGAATTGGCCGCAATGAATATTGATCCGCACCGGCTTATCTGTTTCGGGTCGCTTGAAACAAGGCGGGCGGAAAGGCAATTTGGGCCGGGATGCCTCATGTTTGACCACAGCCTGTATTTGGGAAGAGAAGATTTCGAAGTGGAATATGAAATTCCGGAAGGCAGGTTAAACGAGGGCAAACAATTTTTTTTCCAATTATTAAACGAACTTAACATTCCGGCAAAAAAAGCCGATAGCAAAATAAAGAGGCTCTTTGATGCGAAATATACACGTTTGGAGTGAATATGCTTGAACAGGCTTGGTGAAATCAAAATGTTAATGGAACTGCAGTCACTTGCAGGATTTACAATGCAATCGGCCAATGACACGCTTTCAGACACATCTTCTGCGTTCAAAAGCTTGCTTGAAGAGGCTGTCAACACCGTTACGGGGGATATGGGCGCGCCCGAAAAATTGAATACCCTCGGTCTCATCCATACAATAAGTTTACATCAGATGCAAACGAAAGATCCTAAACTGCCCCAATCGATTGACATTAAAAATATAAACGGTTTGGAGAAAATTATTGAAGAAGCTGCAAACAAATATCACCTTCCGCCAAAGCTGATTAAATCGATTATTCGCCATGAATCCAATTTTAATCCGAACGCAGTAAGCAAAGCGGGCGCTTCCGGATTGATGCAGCTCATGCCCGCAACCGCCCGCGGCCTCGGTATTAGTAATCTGTTTGATCCTTTTGAAAATATTATGGGCGGCAGCAAGTACCTGCGGAGCATGCTTGACAAATATAACGGGAATATTCAGCTGGCGCTGGCGGCATACAACGCGGGACCCGGCAATGTCGATAAATACGGGGGCATCCCGCCCTTTAAGGAAACGCAAAACTATGTAAGAAAAGTGACCGAATCATTTTACGGTTAAAACCCCTGTCTGTTTGGACAGGGGTTTTAACCATGTCAATCCTCCTTTTTCCCCAAAAAGGCGATTTATTTGAGTTATTTTTTACACGTTGTTACAATGTACATACATTTTAGAAAAAGGAGCGATTCATATGGTTGAAAAGCGCATGACACCGTATGACGCAATTGGGGAAAAAAAGCTTTCTTCCCTTGTGGACGCCTTTTACCGCAGGGTGGCAAACCATCCTGATCTCATCCCCATTTTTCCTGAAGACTTAACCGAAACAGCCAGAAAGCAAAAGCAATTTTTAACGCAATTTTTGGGTGGACCTCCATTATATACAGAAGAGCACGGACAGCCCATGATGCGGGCCCGGCACCTGCCCCATGAAATCACTCCCAAAAGGGCAAAAGCCTGGTTGTCTTGCATGTCGGCCGCAATGGATGAGGTAAAACTCCATAATCCCATTCGGGAGTATTTTTTTTCCCGGCTTGTTTTGACGGCCAACCATATGGTGAATTCTCCTGATGAGGCGCAAGGTGAAGAGCCGTGATGGAATGGAAATCCCCAAAGGAGCTTAAATCAAAATATATACAAAACAAGCCAGTGGAAATGTATGTATTTGTTGATCCGTTTTGTATGGATTGCTGGACGCTTTCGCCCATTGTAAAAAAACTTCAAATCCAATACGGAGATTATTTTACATTAAAACATGTTTTGGCCGGTGATTTAACGGTTTTAAACTCGGGTAAATCAGGCACCCCAAAAGCCGGTAGAAAGGCAGATCCTGCGGCTTCTCCCGAAAAAACGGTGCACATGCCCCATTTGGCCGCCATCAGCATCAAAGCTGCCGAATTGCAGGGAAAAAGGGCTGGAATACGTTATCTGCGCCGGCTTCAGGAACTGCATTTTATGGAACAGGCAGATATTACCGATATTTACGTTCTGGAACAATGTGCGAGTCATGTCGGGTTGGACCAGAAAGAGTTTCTTCATGATCTCTATTCATCGAGCGCAGCCAGGGCGTTCCAGTGCGATTTAATCATTGCATCCGAAATGAATGTGGGAGAAATGCCTGCTGTCGTCTTTTTCAACGAGAGAATCGAAGATGAAGGCCTTAAAATAAGCGGCTTGTATTCATATGACATTTATGTTCATATATTAACGGAAATGCTTGGAGGGTACGTCCAGCCGACAGAGCTTCCGCCGCTGGAGCTTTATTTATCCGCAAATCCGATGGTATCCACCCGGGATTTGGCCGTGATTTACGATATGCCTGTTCAGAAGATCGAAAGAAAGATGAAAAAGCTGCAATTGCAGCGCAGAGTGGAAAGGATTCATACAAAGAACGGCTCTTATTGGAAATATATTGCATATAATTAATGGAGAAAGGCCTGCTTGGCCTTTCTTTTTTGCGTTATAAAACGGATTGGCAATGAATACACATTGATAAAGATGCCCGAATGCAACTGAAAGGAGAGTTTTCAAAAGATGCGAAAAGCTATGATATGCGCGATGATTCTTTTCTTTTTGTTTGGTTTTTCAGTACACACGCTTGCTCTTATGCAATTAATCCCGATCTATATTTCTTCTCCTATTTTGTTCCTTTCCATTTTCATATTCTTTTCTTATTTGAATAACCGCAACAGATTTAAAGGCTTTCAATAAACTTCCGTCAAAATCTTGCAAAGGGCCGGCAATGCCGGCCTTTTGCCAATGTCGGTTACGAATTTAACAACTGTTCCATTTCATTGAGTTTTTCTTCAAACACTTTACAGGCAGCTTCAATCGGCTCTGTTGTAGTCATGTCGACGCCGGCCCGCTTGAGCACTTCAATCGGATAATCAGAATTGCCCGCTTTTAAAAAATTGACATAGCGTTTGACTGCCGGTTCCCCTTCCTCCAATATTTGTTTGCTCAAGGCCGTTGCGGCGCTGAAGCCTGTGGCATATTGATAAACATAATAATTATAGTAAAAGTGGGGAATTCTTGACCATTCCAGCCCGATTTCATCATCAATGTGAATGTGTTCCCCGCCAAAATACTTTTTGTTCAACTCATAGTATTCCTTTGTAAGAAAGTCCGCTGTCAAGGCGACCCCTTCTTGGGCCTTTTGATGGATGAAATGTTCAAATTCCGCAAACATCGTCTGGCGGAAAACGGTTCCGCGGAAACCTTCCAGATAATGGTTAATCAAGTATAGGCGCTCCTGTTTGTCATCGGTCGTTTTTTGCATATAATCCCCAAGAAGCGCCTCATTGCAAGTAGAAGCTACTTCTGCGACAAATATGGAATAATTCCCATATGGATATGGTTGGAATTTCCTTGTGTAGTAGCTGTGTACACTGTGCCCGAATTCATGAGCCAATGTAAATAAATTATTGACGTTGTCCTGCCAATTCATGAGGATATACGGATTCGTGCCATACGCCCCTGAAGAATAAGCGCCGCTCCGTTTTCCCTTGTTTTCAATGACATCGACCCAACGATTTTCAAACCCTTCTTTTAATATTCCGATATACTCTTCGCCAAGCGGGGCAAGTCCCGAGAGGATCATATCTTTCGCTTCCCCATATGTCACTTTCATGTCCACTTCTTGTACAAGCGGTACATATAAATCATACATATGCAGCTGCTCCAGCCCCAAAATTTGTTTGCGAAGCCTTACGTAACGCTGCAGCAGATGGAGATTGCTGTGGATCGTTGAAATAAGATGATCATAAACTTTTTCGGGGATGTTGTTGGCCGCCAATGCCGCCTGTCTTGCCGATTGATAATTTCTGGCTTTGGCATAAAAATTATCCTGTTTGACTGTCCCGCTCAATGTACTCGCGAACGTGTTCCTAAACTTTCCGTATGTGTCATATACGTTTATGAATGCTTCTTTTCTTACAGTGCGATCCTGGCTTTCCAGAAAGCGAAGGTAATTTCCATGAGAAAGCTGAACGTCATTTCCCTCTTCGTCCTTGATGACCGGGAATTCAAGATCCGCATTGTTTAATATGCTGAAAGTGGTGCTGGAAGCCCCCATCACCTCCGAAGCTTCGGCAAGGAGTGCCTCCTGCTCGGCATCCAACACGTGTCCGCGCTTCAAATTAATACGGTCAAGGGCATGTTCATACAATCGCAACTCCGGTTTGTCTTTTAAAAATTGATCAAGCCTTTCCTTTTCGATGTTGAGTATTTCCGGAACGATATATGAAAATGCACTCGCCAATTGCGAATACAGGCTTTCGGCCCGTGCATTCATCCCTTGGTATTGCGTATTGGTTGTATCCTCGTCATGCCGCATATGAGCATATGTATAAAGTTTCCCCATCCGTTCCGACAATCCTGATTGAAATTGCAGCGCGTCGTATAAATTGGCCGCACATTCACCCATTTTCCCTTTATATTGCCGGGCTTCTTTAATGGCTTGCTGAATGGCAGCATATTCATTCTCCCACTCTTCATCTGTTGCAAATATATCCTCCAATCGCCACCTCATTTCTTCGGAAACTTCCGATCGGCTCGGAAGCGTTTTTACGTTAGACCCTTCTGTCATAAGTCATCCTCCATTCAAGTTGTAATATGGAAATTTTAGCTTTGTTATCATAATTCTATGATAAGATTCATTTTTCCTGCCCTCCAAACAGGAAACATTTATTGTTTTTCCGATCCGGATGAATGGTTGAGGAATTTTTTACAAGTAAGTCGCAGATATTTTTTTCCTCAGTCCGATCATCCATATGGCTTAATTTGCTGATCATTTTTTGCTTTACAAATAAGTCTTCCCCCGCGCTTCGCAAATAAAACAAATCAGCAAGCAGGTGCAGGTAATAAGAAACGGCCCTTTTCCAATTGCGCTGATCGTGAAGCGGCAAATTTCTTAATAGGAGATCACCGCAATCGATTCTTTGTTGAAGCTTGTACAAGATATATTTTAAAGAAATCTTTTTCCCGTCATGCAATTTTTGTAAACAATCGATCCATATATAAAATTGCCACTCAATCGGATGCGAAGCAAAGCTTTCCGAATACGAAACCGGCAGTCCGGATACCGCAGGCAATAAAAAAGGATTATTCCCCGATTCATATACATTTTTAAGGAAACGGTCATGTCCGATATGACCGTATCGGACTTTTTGCTCAATCCACCTCTTCCTTTCTTTAAACCAGAGAAAATACGGAAAAGAATCAACTTTGTTTTGAAGATAAAGGGGAACGCTGCAGTTGGTCAGGGGAATGCGATCCAGGCGGGCAAATGCTTTTTTGGAGGTTAAGGGAACAATATTTGATAAAACATACAAGGTATGGTTGGCTGGTTCATAGCTGGTTAAGGTAATACCGGCATCTGTTCTTTTTGTCAAGGACCAATAGTAATCGGAAAGCGCGTATACAGAGTTATTTAGTTTTTTGGTGAATGGATAGCCGCCCGCTATCCATACGGGAGTGATTCCGATTTTAAAATAACGATTGGACCTCTGTTGTATGTCACGGACCGAGATGGGGGTGCATTGGTATTCAAGCGCAAAGCGTCTCCCGTTCTTTATGGCCAACACGTCGGGACGCTGTTGAATTTCGGGAAGGTACTGCTCCAGGAAGGGCTTATAGCCATTGTCAGAACAAAAACGAAAGAGATCTTTCTTGCCTTGTAAATGTTGATTAGTTTCAGGTTCTGTTGTAAAGCACCGGGATTTGATGCGGTGGGCAAAATGGGGAATGCGGACGGCGCCTGCCTTGAGGACGAGGGGCTCTTTGCAAACGGGGCAATAGAAGCGCTTATTGCGCAGCTTAGGCAAAGCTTGGTGTTCTTTCTCGGCAAGGCTGAACATCGTTCCTTTTTCATTGACTGCTGTTAACAAATTTAACACATCCTTTCATAAAAAAAACCGATTTCTGCAAGAAACCGGCGTTTAAGAAAAATGCTTATTCAATGTGGCAAATACGTCTTGGCTGATGATTTGTTTTCCGTATTCTTGCAAACGATGGATCGTAAAGGATGATTCGTAGCCATATTCCAGAAGAACACTTAGCATATCTTCAATTTCTTCTTCATCAAAGTCTTCATCCGGAAATTTGACATAAAGAAAATATTTGCCTTCATATGAAAAGAGCTTTGTATCCAATTCACCCATTACTTGCCTTTTGGCCAGATCAAGGATATCATCAAAATCATGAAAGACGAGGACAAATTCAAGCAGATCATCCTCTGAACGGTCATAATGGTTTAAATGAAGATGATGGTCGAGGAACTCCTCGATTCTTTCATCAATTGGCAAGTCCTTAAGTTTGTCATCCGGAATCGGCAATTCAAACCTCTGGCCGTCTTTGGAGAGCTGGGCTTTTGTAACAAGGACTTCCAAACCCTTGTCCAAAGCCTGCACCTGAATCCAAAGCGGGCCCTCGGGGACAAACTCCTCTTCATGATGAATTTCATCCATCATTTCCCAAAATAACTCTTCGCTTTTTTCGCGATTATACCATATTTCTTCGCGATCAAAGCCTCTTTCTTCTATATCGACATACGAAATATAAAATTTTACCGTATTTTCGTTAATGCGTTCGATTTCCATCATGCAACTCCCCCTTCTATAATAGGGTAGCAAGGTGAAGGGATCTTACTCCCGGAGACCAACCTTGGGACTTACATATAATAAGTAATAGTCTTCCCCTTGTACTTCTTATTTTATGATAAATAAATGGAAAAGGGAAACAAAATATGTTTCCATTTCATAAATCATCATATGCCCATTGCAACTCAATAGATGTTGCGCCTATCTTAACGAATATGTGAGGATAAATCAAGTGCATTTTTCAAAATATTCATCTCAAAACGGACAAATACAGACCGCAGCCCGTGTGACGTTATTTGTTTCTTTTCCCTTTCGTTTACAAAAAAACCTCCATACTTTTGGGAATAGCATGAAGGTCGGGTTTTTTGTAAGGCTTATAAATCAAGACTGCTTGTTCCGGTGTTAATTCACCATTTTTTGAGCTTCGCGAAGCTGATACGTTCTTACCTTGCGGGGTAGGAAACGTCTGATTTCATCTTCATTGTAGCCCACCTGGAGCCTTTTCTCATCAAGAATGATCGGACGCCGCAGCAGTCCCGGGTTTTTCTGAATAATGTCATAAAGCTGCTGCAACGGCAGGGAATCCAAATCTATATTGAGCTTTTGGAAAACTTTGGAGCGGGTTGAGATAATTTCATCTGTTCCGTCTTCAGTCATTCGCAAGATTTCCTTGATCTCTTCAAGGCTTAAAGGTTCGGAAAAAATATTTCGTTCAACATACGGAATGTTTTGTTCTTCTAACCACGTTCTCGCTTTCCGGCATGATGTACAACTTGGTGAGGTGTATAATGTGACCATTGTTCATCCACACTCCCATTCATTAATTGAAATACACAATTTTATATGCAAGGTCCATCAAAAGACCCACTTTAAAATAAATCTTAATAAACACTCTCTATTATGTATTATACACTAATATCGGCATAAATAATAGGTGATTTTGGCAATTTTTCGTTCTGTATCTCTCCTTTTCATCAAACTGTTACATAAGCCCGCATTCCTTTTTACCACCAAAGGATAATGAATAAACATCATTTTGTATAATTTATCCATCGGCCTCATTTTCATACGGAAAAGATGATTCTATTTTCGTTTATTCTTCTGGTATATAGTCCACATTTTTTGTATAAACATTGCCGGCATTCCAAAGCAGAAATTCTTTGATTCCCGAATCATGCAACGCCTTTATTTGGGCCTCTACCTCCGCTTTCCCATACACTTTATAATTTCCGCTTCCCAGGTAAGATGCCGTAAAGTCCTGAATCCACGGACGCGAAACAGGAGGGTTTTCCAACTCGGAAAGTTTCGCATTTTCCACTTTTGCATATTCACGCACAAGTTTATAGGGCTCCAAATCCGGTTTTGCAATTCCAAAGTATGACGTCCAGTGGCTTGGATATATCATCGAGGAAATAACATCTACATTTTCGGATATTTTGCTGAAATTTTGTCCGATGCCCGGTGCTTCGGGAAGTGTTGCGGTATAGCCGAAAATGTCCACAGACACTTGCACACCGTATGGCTTTAGTTTTTCCCGCGCATAGGCAACAAAGTCGGTTACAGCGTGGACGCGTTTATGCACATTGTCTTCTTTTATATTTTTATATTCGCCCATCTCGTACTTTAATTGTTGATCCCGGTTTTCAAAGCCTTCGGGGAAACGGACATAATCAAACTGAATCTCCTTAAATCCGAGTTTTGCCGCTTCGATGGCTATTCCTACGTTGTAGTCCCATACTTCTTTTAAAAACGGGTTGACGAATGCTTCCCCACGGTTGTTGACCCATAGTTTTTCACCGTTCCGAAAGGAAAGACCGGGGTTTTTTTTCGCCAGCAAAGAGTCCTTAAATACAACGATTCTTGCAATGGGGTAAATCTGTTTCTCCTCCATTATTTTCAGCAATTCTCTCGGATTATTTATATAACTTTCGCCGATTCCGGCGTAGGGGGAATCTTTATCGGTTTTGAATGTCACATTTCCCCAATCATCTTTTACGTCTATGACCATGGCATTCAAATCTGTCGTTTCTATCAATTTTACAAGCTCGTGAAACTGGCTTCCCCCTGCTGAAAGACCCGTCACGTAAATGCCGCGGACCGCGTCGGGATATTCAAACGTTAATCCGGAATCGTATATAAATCGGGGTGAGTCCACAGGGAGTGTTTTCAATTCAACCGCCAGTTTCCTGAGCGGATTCATATGTATCAGATCGGGTTCTTTACCAGCGGCTGGCTGGGCCGGTAACGCGATCAGTCCGATCAGCCCTGCAGTCGCCAGCAATTTTTTGACTTTCAATGTTGGTCGCTCCTTTTCCCGGCTGCCTTTCATTCAAGGTTCATTCATTACTATTCTAGCAATATTTTCTATGAAAGGAAATCCTTTTTTACCTGTTTCGGCAGTCACTTGATTGTATGGAGGGCAATCGTTATAATAGGTACATGGTTTTTTGCAAATACATACCATATAATGATATACCTCAAAAAAACCGTTATAAACACCATTTCGCCCATGAACGGCTAAAAATGGTTTTCGACATATGCAGGAGGATTGTACATGAAAACGATTTTTTCCGGTATTCAGCCCAGCGGAGTCATTACGCTTGGCAACTATTTAGGGGCCATTAAACAGTTTATAGAGCTCCAGCATGAATATGATTGTTATTTTTGTGTTGTGGACCAGCATGCGATTACTGTGCCGCAGGACCGTCTGGAGCTGAGAAAAAACATCCGTTCCCTTGCCGCATTGTACATTGCTGCGGGACTCGATCATCAAAAGGCGACGCTGTTTATCCAATCTGAAGTACCTGCCCACGCCCAGGCAAGCTGGATGCTGCAATGTATCGCATATATCGGCGAGCTGGAGCGGATGACGCAATTTAAAGACAAGTCAGCCGGAAAGGAAGCCGTTTCTGTCGGATTGTTAACGTATCCGCCTTTAATGGCTGCCGATATTCTGCTTTACGGCACTCACCTCGTTCCGGTAGGGGAAGACCAAAAACAGCATCTTGAATTAACGAGGGACCTTGCCGAAAGATTTAACCGAAGGTACAACGACATCTTTACCATTCCGGAAGTGCGCATTCCAAAAGTCGGGGCGAGAATTATGTCCTTGCAGGAGCCGACGAAAAAAATGAGCAAGTCCGACCCGAACAGAAAAGCTTTTATCACGCTTTTGGATGAGCCGAAACAAATCGAAAAGAAAATCAAAAGTGCCGTAACAGATTCCGATGGGATTGTAAAATTTGACCGGGAAACTAAACCCGGCGTTTCCAACCTGCTCTCCATTTATTCTATTTTGGCGAATAGAACAATTGAAGAGCTCGAACTTCAATATGAAGGAAAAGGGTATGGGGAATTTAAAGCCGATCTGGCCGAAGTTGTCATTCAGGCATTGGCTCCCATTCAGGAAAGATACCGGAATTTGGTTGACTCCCAAGAGCTCGATGACATATTGGATGAGGGTGCCGAAAAAGCGCGGACAAAAGCCAACCGCATGTTAAAGAAGATGGAAAACGCAATGGGGCTTGGCAGAAAACGATCGTAACACTTTAAAGAATAGACGCTCCGCACCTCTTCTCGGTGGGAAAGGACCCATCCACTGGGTCACTTTGAACATCTAGGCGGCCAAATTACAATATCATCGGAATTCGGGCTCTTTTAAACGCTTCTAAGTGACTGGATTGTCGATTTTTAACCTTCTTCCGGTTCCTGGAACCACTCTAAGTGACCGAAGCGACGGGTTTTCCCTTTTTACGGTCACTTAGAACACTTCTATGTTACCCAAATGAGGAATTTCCACCCTTTATGGTCACATAGAGCCACTCTACGTTACCCATATGAAGGACTTTCACCCTTTACGGTCACGTAGAGCCATTTTACGTTACCCATATGACGGATTTCCACCCTTTACGGTCACATAGAGCCACTCTACGTTACCTATATGACGGGCTTTCAACCTTTACGGTTACCTAGAATCATTCAGCATGATCCGAAGCGCTGGCCGCCTTAGGTCGCCACGTCCTGTGGCGCCGGCGACACTAGGACGTCTTGTCCGTCGGCAGGCTCAGGCGGCGACGTCCTTGAAAAAGCTACGCTTTTCCTTCGTGCGATGCTAATGCTGTCGAAGCTCTCCTTGTCCTGTCGCTTCGCCTGCACTAGCACATCCTGTGCGGCGGCAGGCTCAGGCGGCGACGTCCTGTCGCTTCGCCTGCACTAGCACATCCTGTGCGGCGGAGCTAGACACAGAAAAGCTTCTGTTGGAAAAATTTTCTTAGCAAGTGGTACTTTTTTAACAAGAACAAAAAAACTCCCGAAATCGGTGGTGACCCCCAAAGTTAGAGTGAAAACCTAACTTTGGGGGGTGCAGTACCATCTCAGGGGAGTTTTTTTTATTGTGTCGCCGGGTTTCAATTAACCTTTGAATCACATTCCATTTCCCAAAGCTTTTCAAAGAACGGCTGGCCTTTAATCATATTTTCACACAGTAACTGATGTTTCTCCGACCAACCTGTTTTCGTTGCCTCATAAAGGGCGTTCCACACCTCTTCAAAGCCCATTGCCTGAATTTCCGTATACAAATGAGGACACCATTCTGTATACCAATATCTTACTTCTGCTGTATTTCTTGACGAGTAAAGCTGGTCCAGCGCCATAAAAAGCAATTGCTTTAAATGCCTTTCTCTTCTCGTCAATCCGCGCATCAGTATCGGATCCGGCGACAAAATATGGTACTCTTTCTTTTTGGCCAGCGGCTTAAATTCAAACGCTTCCGGTTGATTTTCTGCAATCATCTCATACACCAGCTGTTCCTGGCGGGGAATGAGCCTGCTTTTGCGCAGCGGTATGGAATAGCCGACGGTATCGACTGCAAGAATTCCTTGTCCATCCGTTACTACAAAACAATAATCCAATACAATCCGTTCATGGTTTTTTCTCAAATAAGCTTTTTTGTATATATCATTCAACAATTCCTGCGGCAAGTCTGCCATGTCATTTTCTATATGGTTGAAAAGGAGAGGCTCGATATATAACAGCGGAACTTGATCTAAAAGCTCAATAACGTCTTCCCCTCTTCTCCACTCGTGAAAATGGCAAACGTTATACCCATTTTCTTCCCCTTCAAACCAATTGACCCATACATCATGAAGATAAAGCATCTTAACCCCTCACTTCATCACTATTTGTTTTTCAGTATGGGCAGGCTTTAGTTAATTTATTCCTGTTTATCCAGCGACAACGAGAGGCTATTCGCCCGTAGGGAACCCAAAGACGGCAAATGAAATCATTATGACTCCTGCCACAAACAAGTAGCATTCCGGCCGTTTAAGAATATAAAGAAAGTAATCCCCGAAACTTGCGCCCATTGCCAACAAATTAAAATAGGCAATAATATTGACCCCTCCTGCAACCGCTAATCCGAATCCTGTCAAATAAATGACCGTTCTGAAGAGCATATGGTTTCCCCCGAACCGCTTGTCTTTGGTTCATTATATTCG
This sequence comes from Siminovitchia jepli, assembly GCF_047228825.1. Taxonomy (NCBI): domain Bacteria; kingdom Bacillati; phylum Bacillota; class Bacilli; order Caryophanales; family Bacillaceae; genus Siminovitchia; species Siminovitchia jepli. The sequence continues at coordinate 13,803 of NZ_JBFEGN010000010.1, read as the reverse complement.
GGCAAGCCCATTCTATACATTTTTTCGAAAAAAGGAGACTCGGGATTAACGGTTATATTGAGGATTATTTGAAAGTATTTCCTCCGAAGGAATTTGAAAAGAATGTTGAACGGTGAGCGGCTTGCGCCCTTTATATCCTTTGACGAGATCCGCACCGATGGCGTACCCCATCATCCCGGGAACCCCTCTACCGCCAAAAAGCAGTTGATCATGGCGTGGATGATGTTTCTTTAATTCAAGATTTGGTTTATAATGCCGCTCCCAATATGCGCGGAGCATATCCGGGCTGTATTTCCCTGTCCATTCAGATAAATATTCTTTTCCGCAATATTTTTGGACAGCATGCTCGGCAAGCCCTTCAAATACAAGTGAATCAAGCAAATGGTAATCTTCTGGGACCTTTTTATAATGGTGCATCCTTGTTGAATGATGATATTCATGCACGAATAGCGACTCCCAATTTTTCCGGTCTTCTGTCGGGGATAAAAACAAAAACAATTTTTTCGGAAATGCCGCCCCAGAACGTCCTTTTAAACCTTGGAGAAATTGCCGGGTTGGATTGATTGGAAAAATATAAATATCAACATCATGCTTTTTCCACTTTTGATGATATTTTTGATAGATTTCATCGATTTTTTCCCATGCGTTTTGTTTTTTCAGTTCATGAAAGAGGGCAAATGTGGTTCTTGACGGTTCATACATGCCAAACTGCCGCAAATATCGATAAAATCGGCTGCCTTCCTCCGGAGCATAAGCCAGACCGCATATGTGTTCAGGATGGTAAAAGTTCTTTTCCAGCCACTCATTCGTTTCAATGATTCCCATATGCCTCCTCCTTCCCTTCGATATTGTACGAAAACCCGGGAAAAAGGTGACAACATCGCGGGCCGGGCTTGCATATGGGGAGCGGAACATGGGTTCAATCCATTTTATCTTTATCCCTTCTTTCTTTTACTAAATGATCTATCCTTGGTCATTATGCAGATTAGCTGAATCGGTTAAGAGGATCCAATCCAAAGTCTCTAGTGGCCCCCTCAATCTACGTACCCCTTTTTACATTTAAGCTGTGCTGAATAGATTTTTTGCGCTATCACTTTGCTAGGATGAAAAAAAGATATGGCCCAAAAGAGGCCATATCTTTTTTTGCTTATTCATATTTTTTAAATGCGATGGTTGCATTGTGGCCGCCAAATCCAAGGGAGTTGCTCAGGACCGCTTTAATGTCCCGCTTGCGTGCTTCATTGACAACATAATCGAGATCGCATTTTGGATCAGGTGTTTCGTAGTTAATCGTGGGCGGCATGATGCCGTCTTTAATGGCCAAAACAGAATAAATGGCTTCGACTCCCCCCGCTGCTCCAAGCAGATGGCCCGTCATGGATTTCGTGGAGCTGATTGCCAGCTTATAGGCATGTTCGCCGAATACTTCTTTGACAGCAATCGTCTCGTATTCATCATTATAAGGCGTGCTTGTCCCATGGGCATTTATATAATCAATGTCTTCCGGATTCATCCCGGCGTCTTCAAGGGCCAATTTCATGGCTCTTGCGCCGCCTTCACCACCAGGAGCAGGCGCTGTAATATGATACGCATCCCCCGTTGAACCGTAGCCGACGATTTCCGCATAAATGTCGGCTCCGCGGTTAAGTGCATGATCCAGTTCTTCAAGAATCAATACACCGGCCCCTTCACCAATGACGAAACCATCGCGGTTTAAGTCAAACGGCCTGCTGGCCGTGTTCGGATCCGGATTTGTCGATAATGCCGTATTGGCACAAAAGCCCGCTACCGACATTTGGGTGATGGGCGCTTCTGTGCCGCCGGCAATCATGGCATCGGCATCCCCGCGCTGAATCACTTTAAAAGCGTCCCCGATCGAATTTGTTCCGGTTGCGCATGCTGTAACCGTACATGAATTAACGCCTTTGGCTCCAAGGTAAATCGACACCTGTCCTGTCGCCATATCCGGAATCATCATCGGGACGAAGAACGGACTGACCCGGCGGTAACCCCTTTTTTGAAAAATTTCATACTGCTTTTCAAACGTCTCCATGCCCCCGATGCCGGATCCTATCCATACACCGACCCGGTGGGCATTGCTGTCGTTTATGACAAGCCCGGCATCTTCAACAGCCATCAAGGCTGAAACAAGCGCAAAATGTGTGAAACGGTCCATTTTCCGGGCATCTTTTCTCTCAATAAAATTTTCTATATCAAAATCTTTTACTTCCGCCGCCACTTTGGCAGAAAATTCATCCGGGTTTAACCTCGTAAGGGGACCAATCCCCGATTGTCCGGCCAAAATGTGATTCCAGGCCGTTTCGACATCGTTCCCGACCGGGGATACAGTGCCAAGCCCGGTTACAACAACTCTTTTCTTCATTTTTGTATTCATCTCCTTTAGATCATTTCAAGAAGATATTGAATGCCTAGCGGCCCCATTTTATGGCGATTGCCCCCCAAGTCAGCCCGCCACCAAATCCGACCAAAACAATAATATCATCATCATTGATTTTTCCGGCTTTCACTTCGTCCGCAATCACCATTGGAATGGATGCTGAAGAAGTGTTGCCATATTTATGAATCATTTTGGACATTTTTTCTTCAGGAAGCTCGAGCCTTTGCCTTGCCGCTTCCATAATTCGAATGTTTGCCTGATGGGGAATTAACAAATCAACATCATTTTTGGTCAAGCCGGCTTTTTCCAATACTTTGACGGAGGACTCGCCCATTTGCCTGACAGCAAATTTGAATACTTCTCTTCCGTTCATCACGATATATTGGTCTTGGTACAGATGCTGCCCGCCTGTTCCGTCCGCTCCAAGGTCAAATGCAAGGATGCCCCGTCCTTCGGATACAGGTCCCATCACGACCGCTCCGGCCCCGTCTCCAAAAAGGACAGCCGTATTTCTGTCGTTCCAGTCGGTAATTTTTGAGAGTTTTTCAACACCTATGACCAAAATATGCTTGCAGGCCTCATTTTCAATAAATTGTTTCGCTGTAGCTAAGCCGTACATAAATCCTGCGCACGCGGCACTGACATCCATGGCGGCTGCGTTAACGCAGCCCAGCCTGGCTTGCAGCATACACGCAACCGAAGGGAACGGGCGGTCAGGAGTCACCGTGGCAACAAGAATCATATCGATATCTTCCGGATTGACTTCGGCGTGGTCCATTGCCTTTTTGGCTGCTTCATAAGCCATGTCGGATGTATCGATATCGTCGGGTGCAATTCTTCTTTCCTCAATTCCCGTCCTCGTGCGAATCCATTCATCAGATGTATCCACCATTGTTTCCAGCTCTTTATTTGTCAGAACCCGGTCGGGCATATATTTTCCTACACCAATAATCCCTGCATTCATAGGTAATTCCCTTCTTTCCTTGCATACATAAAATTTTCATTATGTTATCTTCTATTAGGACTTGGTGCTAATTATACCATCTGTCCCCTTGGTTGTCACCATCATAATTGAGGATTTTGATGGTGCGGAACATGGCAGTTCACCAGGTTTTGATGATTTTCGATGTCGTTGTTCTAATTCCGGACAAGTTTTTCCACAGATCCGCATAGGAAACTTTCCACTTGGTGTTTAGCCGAACCGTCCATCTGTACAGCCAGGCAATAGTCGATGGCCGTAACTTCATTTGTCCGAAGGTCCCTGTATATGTCGTGCACATTTTTTAAAAAGGAAGCCTGATCCAAATTTGCAGCCGGGGGATAGATGAAAAAAAGGCATGCTCCCTGCAATTCTTTCATGTGTAAAAAAGCCGCCAATTGCCGAACAAGCTGATCCCTTACTTGTGAAACATGGCGCATCATATAATCAACGACAGGGATGAATATAAGGCAATTTTTCGGGACTTTAAATGGAAGTTTAGCATGGTCATCCTCATTTTGTATTTCATAATAGTCCAGATTGGCATTGCGGCCAACAAACAGCCATTTTTCTTCATCCGCCTCCCTCATCCAATATTGATGATCCACAGCGTGCACATAATAGCCTTTTTCAAGCAACTGCGAACATAATTCAAAACCGAACGGCTGGCGCGCGCCATAAACTGCGGCATGTCTCATATATGAAAACTCCCTTCTCTATTTTCCCTGCTTTATACATATGCCAAAGTGAAATGGATGACCATTTTTAAAAGAAATGGTTGTCAATATGAATTTTTGTACCATTTGATTGATTTATGTTATACTATCGGAGTGAATATGCCGCGAGTTTGTTTGTTATGTGGAGATTGAAATGGGGTGAAGGGTATGAGATATTTATTTACATTTTTTTGGACATTTTTACTTGTGAATATGCTCATGTACGTTGGCGGATCCATGATTGGAGCCAGTTATGATTTTGGTACCGCCGCGATGTTGTCTATTGCAGCTGTTATATTGATCTTCATCCTGCCGGTCATATTGCCGGAACAGCCAGCAGAAGATCAATAACCCGCCAAAATTTTGGCGGGTTATTTTTGTTCAGTTTGTTCGTTGCGACTCTTGGACAGATACAGTCAGTTCGCCGTCTTTCAAGCCAACGATGAGTGAGTCGAAAGGGTGTACGCGGCCGGCTATGATTTCTTTGGCTATTTTCGTTTCGACGCTGCCCTGCAAGTATCTTTTTAACGGACGGGCACCATAAACAGGATCGAAAGCTTCACGGGCAATAAAGCTTTTGGCTTCATCCGTCATTTCCATTTGTATATGCTGGTGCCTCAACCTTTCTTTAAGCTCTTCCGCCAATTTTTCAACGATTCCTTTTATGTTTTCCAGGCTTAAAGGCTTAAATAAAATAATATCGTCCACCCTGTTTAAAAATTCCGGCCTGAAAGCTGCCCTGAGCTGTCCCAGCACACGTTCTTTTGTATTTTCATCAATATGGTCTTCATTTTGTTCCCGTTCCAGCAAAAATGCCGAGCCAATATTGGAGGTCATGATAATGACGGTATTTTTAAAATCGACTTTTCTTCCTTGAGAATCGGTAATTCTTCCATCATCCAATACTTGAAGCAGTATATTGAACACTTCGGGGTGGGCTTTTTCCATTTCATCCAGCAAAATGACCGAATACGGCTTTCTCCTGACGGCCTCTGTCAGCTGGCCGCCTTCTTCATAGCCGACATAACCCGGCGGCGCACCGATCAGCCTGGAAACAGCATGCTTCTCCATGTATTCAGACATATCAATGCGGATCATTTGCTCTTCACTGTCAAACAAGGTTTCCGCCAACGCTTTGGCCAACTCTGTTTTTCCGACACCTGTCGGGCCGAGAAAGATAAATGAACCGATTGGCCGATTCGGATCTTTAATCCCGGCACGGGCCCGAATGACGGCATTGCTGACGAGTGTGACCGCTTCATCCTGGCCGATGACCCGCTTGTGCAAAATCGTTTCAAGACGTAACAGTTTTTCCCTTTCGCCTTCCACGAGCTTTGTAATGGGGATACCGGTCCATCTGGAAATAATTTCGGCAATTTCATCTTCGGTGACTTCTTCTTTGACCAGCCTTGATTCTTCCGTCTCTTTTCGTTCAAGGCCTCCTTCCATTTCTTTCAACTCTTTTTCAAGAGCAGGAATTTTTCCGTGCCGCAATTCCGCAGCGCGGTTCAAATCATATTCGTTTTCAGCATCTTCAAGCTCCCTGCGCAGCTTGTCCAGTTCTTCGCGCTTTTCACGAATGTGGGCAATCTCGGCCTTCTCTTTCTCCCATTTTGCCTTCATTTCCTTTGCTTGTTCCTTTAAATCGGCCAGATCTTTCCTCAATAATTCCAATCTTTCTTTGCTCGCTTCATCATCTTCTTTAAGCAGGGCCGCTTCTTCAATTTCCAACTGCATGACGCGCCTTGTAATTTGATCGAGTTCACTTGGCATGGAATCAATCTCTACCCGTATGTTGGCGCATGCTTCATCAATCGTATCGATTGCTTTGTCGGGCAGGAAGCGGTCCGTGATATAGCGGTCCGATAATGTAGCCGCCGCCACAATGGCGCGATCGTGAATATTCACCCCGTGGTGAATTTCAAACCGTTCTTTCAAGCCGCGCAATATGGAGATGGTGTCCTCCACCGTCGGTTCGGGAACGAGCACTTTCTGAAAGCGGCGTTCCAACGCGGCGTCTTTTTCAATATAAAGCCGGTATTCATCAAGTGTTGTAGCGCCAATACAATGAAGCTCCCCTCTTGCGAGCATCGGTTTCAGCATGTTTCCGGCATCCATGGCCCCTTCCGTCTTTCCCGCACCGACAATTGTATGAATTTCATCAATAAAAAGCAGAATCTTGCCGGCACTCTTTTTTACTTCTTGCAGGACCGCTTTCAGCCTTTCCTCAAATTCTCCCCGAAATTTGGCGCCGGCAATCAAAGAGCCCATATCAAGGGCGAAAATTGTTTTATTCTTCAGCCCCTCCGGGACATCCTTCCGCACGATCCGCTGGGCCAGCCCTTCTACAATCGCTGTCTTCCCTACGCCAGGCTCACCGATCAGGACGGGGTTGTTTTTCGTTTTTCTTGAGAGTATCCGGATGACGTTTCGGATCTCCTGGTCCCGGCCAATGACTGGATCGAGTTTTCCCGATTTTGCCTCGGCCACAAGGTCCCTTCCGTATTTTTTTAATGCCTCGTACCCGGCTTCCGGATTTTGGTTTTCCACACGCTGTCCTCCCCTTATATCTTTAATTTCTTTCAATAAAGCGTCCATCGTTATGCCATGTTCCGCAATGTAACGGGTGATTTCGTTATCTTTTAAATCCAGCAGCGCAAGTGCAAAATGTTCTACGGATAAATAAGCATCTTCGAATGCTCTTTTTTGTTCTTCCGCTTTCCGGATCAGCTCCCCTAGAGCGCTGCTTACGTATTGGCCGCCTTGAATTCCTTGCCCGCGGACCTCCGGTTTTTGCTTGATCATTTGGTCGATTCGGTTGATCATTTCTCCTTTTGGCAGTCCGAGCCGCTCATACAAGGAAGCAAGAAGGCTGTCGCTTTTTTCGAGGAGTGCTTTCCAAAGGTGTACGACATCCATTTCCGAATGGTGGTTTGAAACGGCAATTTGCTGGGCTTGCGCAAAAGCTTCCTGCATCGTATGCGTCATGTTGCCAAGGTCCATGTTTAAATCCCTCCCCACTTCATAAGGTGAACAACGTCAAAGAGCGAAGCAGCCTTTTCAAGGTGCTCCGCTCCATCATTCTTGCAATTAAGTTACGCCGAGCGCAATTTTTGCGTACCGGGACATCTTGTCTTTTGTCCATGGCGGATTCCAGACAATATCCACTTCCGTCTGTTTCACTTCCGGTATATCGGCCAGCGCTGCATTGACTTGGTCCACAATGACAGGAGCCAACGGGCATCCCATTGATGTAAGGGTCATGGTAATTTTTGCCGTACCATTTTCGTCCAAATCCACATCATATACAAGTCCGAGGTTGACAATATCTATCCCAAGTTCGGGGTCTATCACTTGTTCCAAGGCACCGTAAATATTTTCTTTTAACGCTTCATCCATCGTTCCCCACTCCTTTCAAGAAATCAGGATTCTATCCTTATCATACCAAAATGAATCGAAATTCAAACTGATATGCCTCATTCTTTTAAAAATGCTGTGAACCATTGCACCGTTTTTAACAGAGCTTCCCGGGTTACTTTATGGCCAGCCCGCTCATCGGCCAAAAACTGCAGCCGTTCAGGATGTTTTTGATAGTCGTTCCTGATCTTTGTATAAAAGTCATATGTGAGGCCAAATGGCACGACAGGATCTTTTTTGCCGTGCCAAATGAACAGCGGCCTTCCATTCAGTGTTTCAGGCTGCATGGTTAAATCATATTTTTTTAATTGCCGGTACATTTCTTCCAACTCTCCATCGGTGTATGGAATGTCGGTGCCTTCACGTTTAAGTGCTTGAATTTGTCCCCTCGCATAAGCTTCATATGCCGGGCTTCCCATTAAAGATACACCGGCTTTGATCCAGTTGAATTGAGTCAGGGCCCCAAAGTTGACGATGCCGCCCATCGATGTGCCAACGACCCCTATATGATCATTAATCAGGCCTTTTGCAGCCAGCTTATTTTTCATAAGATCCAATTCCGATATCGTATTGACCACAATATTCCAAAATTCATACATCATTTCTGCTTCCGTTCGCCCGTCCGCCCGTTCACCGTGCAGCATGGCATCCGGAAGAATGACCCTGAAGCCCTTGTCAGCCAATAAGTACGCGAAATGCAAATTATGTTCCTTTGCTGATGTGAAGCCATGAACAAAAAAAATAAGCGGGAGTTCTTTTTTCATATTGCCGGATTTTACGGCGTGCAATGCCGGAATACCGGTTAACTCTTCGCGATGAATCTCAATCAAATGACCACTCCTTTGGTTATCCCATTGGTTGATTTCAGTTTATCATGGCGAAAGTTGTTTTCCAAAACATACAAATGGATTGCCTGCGTTTTTTCCGGGTATCTGCAAACAATAAAACGGAACACAAATGTGTTCATATTTGCTATAAAGGCGGTGCGTCTGGTGGCTAAAAACAGTAAATCAAGGCGTTTTACCAAGCAAGGGAAAGTGTCTGTTGAAAAGCATGCCGAAAAATTTCCTTACCGGGCAACTTTGGATGAAGCGGAAAAAGAAAAAATTGAGTTCATGAAAGAATCATCTCTCGGGGGCATTTAAGTCCCCGTTTTTTCCATGAAATTCAAGGTTTCGTGCATACGATCCTAACATAATGCAGATCACATTTTCACTCATCTTTCCTGAAGAAGCCCAGCACGCCGGCTGTTTCAATAATGTTTGTAAATGCGTTTGGGTCCACTTCCCTGATGATTTTTTTCAATTCATATAATTCGTAGCGCGTAATGACAGTGAGCATCAGGTCCCTTTTTTCATTGGAAAAGGCGCCTTTTGCCGGTACGATCGTTATTCCGCGCACCATTCTTGAATAGATCGCCTTTTGCAATTCGGACGCTTTTTTGGTTACGACCATTGCGGTGAGTTTTTGCTGCCGGGTATGAATGGCATCTATCACCCTTGTTGATACGTAGACCGAAAGAAGCGTGTACAACGCTTTGTCCCAACCATATAACAGGCCGGCAGTTAAAATAATGACGGCATTTATGAGAAAAAAATAAGTGCCGACCGATTTGTCGCTCATTCTGGACAGAATCATGGAAACGATATCCAGTCCTCCGGTGGAAGCTCCTATTTTCAGGGTAATTCCGATGCCGATTGCCGAAATGACGCCGCCAAATACGGCATAGAGCATGACATCGTCCGCTTGCTCCTGTATGGGAATCAATTCAAGAAATACCGATGTCAGCAAAACAGAAAGGAAGCTGTATACCGTAAAAGCACGCCCTACTTTTAACCACCCCAAAACGGCTACTGGTATGTTGAACAGCATGAGCAGCAAGCCGGTGGAAACATGGAGTGATGCATAGTCGGCCAAAATTCTGGACAGCAGCTGGGCAGCCCCGGTAAAACCGCTTGCATAGACATTTGCCGGAATGAGAAAAAAGTTTAATGCATACGCTCCCAAAAGTGCCCCAAATGTAATAATGCCCACTTTTTTTATGATTTCCCATACCGATGTATTGTTCATCTTTTCACCCTTAAAAACAATTGTTGAGCTTTCTTAAGAAAGCATATACACTAAAAGCAACGGAATCTATCCATTATCATTTCACGAAGGGTGTTATTTTATGTCTACGAAACTATTTGCGGACAGTGCATGCGACCTTCCCCTTGCTTTTTTTGAGGAACATGGCATTGGACTTATATCATTGAAAGTACATATTGATGACCAGGAATTTAAAGATCTGCTCACCATCCAGCCTGAGACGGTATACAAGGAAATCAGGGCGGGCAAAATGCCCAAAACTTCCCAGGCCACCCCGCAATTTTTTGAGGATTTGTTTACCGATCTGGCCAAGTCCGGGGACAGCGGCATCTACATTGCATTATCATCAGAGCTTTCCGGCACCTATCAAACGGCTGTCATGATGTGCGAGCAAGTAAAAGAAAAACATCCGGGCCTTGATTTGACAATTATTGACTCCAGATGTGTATCCGTCGGATACGGCCTGGCGGTAATGACCGCTGTAGAGCTATTGAAAAAGGGAGAGCCAAAAGAGGTCATTGCGGAACGCGTGAAGGAGCAATGCAAGCATATGGAGCACTTATTTACGGTTGAGGATCTTGATTTCCTTGCCAAAGGCGGACGGCTGTCCCGCTCTTCCGCGTTTTTTGGCGGGCTCTTAAATATCAAGCCGCTCCTGCACGTAGAAGATGGAAAATTGGTGCCGCTGGAAAAAATTCGCGGCAAAAAGAAACTGCTGAAACGGATGCTTGAGTTAATGGAAGAACGCGGCGTCGATTTGGAAAATCAAACGATCGGCATCAGCCACGGCGATGACGAAGCAACCGCGCTTGAATTGAAGCAAATGATTGAAGAGCGGTTTGGAACGAAAAAATTTTACATTAACCTGATCGGCTCCGTAGTCGCATCGCATGCCGGACCAGGCACGCTTGCCGTCTTTTTTCTCAATAAAAAATGATCCATTCAGGAGGTATGAAATGGCCAAGGAAAATTCATTTGACATCGTCTCCAAAATCGATATGTCCGAAGTCTCCAACGCGATTAACATGGCAATGAAAGAAATTAAGACCCGCTATGATTTTAAAGGGAGCAAAAGCGACATTCGCCTGGAAAATGACGAGCTGGTGCTCGTTTCAGACGACGAATTCAAACTGTCGCAAGTAAAAGACGTTTTGCTCAGCAAGTTAATTAAACGGGAAGTGCCGGTTAAAAACATTGACTATGGAAAAACGGAGAATGCGGCAGGCGGAACGGTCCGGCAGCGCGCCAAGCTCCTCCAGGGCATTGATAAAGAGAATGCCAAAAAAATCAATACCATTATAAAAAACAGCAAGTTGAAGGTGAAAAGCCAAATCCAGGATGATCAGATCCGCGTAACGGGAAAAAACCGCGACGACCTGCAGCAAATCATCAATGCCATCCGCTCCGCCGATTTGCCGATCGACGTACAATTCATCAATTATAGATAATGGAATAATTGTTCTAACGAATGGGTATAGAAATCATGTACCATTCGTTTTTTTTGATTGAACCGAAAGGAGCGGCCATATGAGTAATAACAAAAAACAAACTTTGCCCGAGCAGAAGCAGCAGCGCCAGCCCGGGGTGGAAACGGAAATGGAGCCCCGGCCAAAATCGGTTAATCCTGATTATAAAGGGAGCGGCAAACTTGAAGGAAAAGTGGCAATCGTAACTGGAGGAGACAGCGGGATCGGCAAATCAGTCGCCGTTTATTTTGCAAAGGAAGGCGCAGACGTTGCGATTGCATATTTCGATGAGGATGAAGACGCCGAAAGGACAAAACGATTGATTATGGAAGAAGGCCGAAACTGTTTGCTTATTCGCGGCGATATCGGCGACGAAAGCCATTGCGAACAGTTAGTGCGGCAAGTGCTGGATGAATACGGAAAGATTGACATCCTTGTCAATAATGCAGGTGAGCAGCATCCACAAAAAAGTTTGCTTGATATTACGGCTGAACAACTGCAAAAAACATTCAGAACGAATATTTTTGCCATGTTTTATCTTACAAAAGCTGCTCTTTGGCACATAAAAAAAGGAAGCAGCATCATCAATACCGCTTCCATTACAGCGTATAAAGGGAATCCAACGCTGATTGATTATTCATCTACAAAAGGGGCCATTGTATCATTTACCCGTTCCCTGTCCCTGTCACTTGCCAAACAGGGAATCCGGGTCAACGGAGTAGCCCCGGGACCGATTTGGACGCCGTTGATTCCATCCACTTTTACAGCAGAAGAAGTGGGCTCATTCGGCGCTTCGCAGCCGATGCAAAGGCCCGGGGAGCCGTGTGAACTTGCCCCTGCATATGTATATTTGGCTTCAGACGATTCCAGCTATGTTTCCGGGCAAATCATCCATGTAAATGGTGGCGAAGTAGTCAACGGTTAAATATTTATATGGCAAAAAAACAAGGCTGCCGACAATCATGCCGGAGCCTTGTTTTTTCATGGCCGCACGTTTCACTTTTTTCCCCTTTTCCATGCAGCATACATAAACAGGATGAAGAAGCCAAAAACGCCGAATAGGGCAATAATAAACGGAAGGTTGTAACTGCTTCTGTCGGCAAGTTTATATATTTCCACCATTTCTCTGTCCACAATGATTTTATATTTTCCGTTTTCACTGCGAACCATATCTGTACCATATAATCCGCGCAACTCTTTTCCGTCCTTCAGATCGGCTGCCTGGATGACGGCCGTTTGGTCTTCGCTCGTATTATTGATTGCCACAACGATCGTATCATCCCGATACTCCCTTTTAAATACGAGCATTCCATTTTTTTCATACAAAAGCTTCATCGTCCCATGGGTGAGTGCCGGCTGCTGATTCCGGATTTCCGCTATTCTTCCCATGAATTCAATCAGCTCTTCATTTGCCCAAAAATTCATTAACGGAACATTGTCGGGTGGACCTCCGCCATTGACGGCAATCTCCGATCCGTAAAACACAATCGGGACTTGCGGCTGTGTATACAAGTAAGACAATGCCAGCTTCCACCGGGATCCGGGATATTGCCTTTGGTCTACCATGTCCTGCGTATATCTGGCGGTGTTTTTGTCATCCAGATAAGCAGGAAACAAACTCGGATGATCATACGCACTTACATTTTCTTCCCAAATGTCAAATAATGCCGAGGAAGAAGCATCAATCTTGGAAAAAGCGTCCCGCATCGGTTTGTTTAAATGGACATCTTTTATGCCGTCAAGCCCGGCTGCCTGCAGTTTGGCCAGCTCTGTCCGGTCCGCTTCGGTAACCGTGCCAATCAGATAAGATCCGCTATTTACAGATTTTACTTGAGACGCGAACTCCTTTATAAAATCAAGCGGGGCATGATCGAGATATTGAAGGCTGAAGCCATCGACCTGTGTTTCCTCCATCCACCATTTGGCCGCATCGATCAAGTAAGCCTGCACTTCCCCATTCTCCAAATTAATCGCGGGAAGCCCTTTATTCCAAGCACTTCCGCCGTTATCCGAATGACCGGTTTTAATCCAGTCTTTCGTCTCGGGATTGGTTGTCCACGGGTGATTTTCAGCCACCCGGTCAACCGGAAATTCAAACATGACCTTCATCTTCCGCCTGTGGGCTTCTTCAACAAGATTTTTCAAGTCATCCTTGGAACCAAAATGTTGGTCCGTCTTGTAAAAATCTGTTACCGCTTCGCCATGAAAGCCGCCTCCAGCGTTTTCGAACACAGGCGACAGCAGAATCGCCGTAAAACCCATGTCCTGCAAATAATCAAGCTTTGCGGCAATACCTTTAAAATCCCCGCCCTCAAAACCGGCTTTGTCCGCTTCATCAATGATGTCGTTGGCGGGGTCCCCGTTGTTAAATTTGTCTATCATGATGGAATAGACAATTTCCTCTTCCCATACCCGTTCTTCTTTTTTGTCGGCACTTGCTGGAAAGGCGTAAAAAAGCAGAAACGGAACAAGCAGGAATGCAAAAGTTTTTTTACCCACTTCCGTTACCTCCCTCAAACTACTCCGCCTATAAGATTAGCTCTTTTTACGGCCTTTCGTCAATTTTAATCGTTGCTGCACAGCTTTGAGGAGTAAATTTATGTTTTTTAGTCCTTAAAACAGAAAATGCACTTATCCACAGGTGTAAAAATTTACCAATCGTTTTTTCTGTGAAAAAAGTCAAAACGAGCACAATGGATTATTTTTGGCTTTAAAGTTGTGGATAACTATAAAAACTCT
>NZ_JBFEGN010000109.1:0-9118 GCF_047228825.1 Siminovitchia jepli | reverse complement strand
GATTCGTTCAAGGGTGCCTTTGTCGCTTTTCGCTTTCCCTCCACCTTTAGACGCGTTATTGGATCCGCATGCACTGAGGAGAAAAAGCAGACATACCATTAACAGAAAAGAGTATTTTCTCATTAATAATCCCCCTATGGTTATTTTTTCAATTTTCCAAAACTATAAATCGAAATCAATCTGTATACATCGGTTTACTTGGTTTAAAATTGCGAAGCTAACACAAACCGCACTCCCAATGGAAAACTCTATGTATTATAGTCTACGTGAACCCAGAAAGCGGTTCAAACTTCATTTTCCATGTTAATGCACCATTATGTGCCCTCTCGTCACATAAGGATAACTTGAGAGGATGGATACTCAGCATTCTTGGCATATCCTCCTATTTCCTCCCCCATATAAACTGATATTGACTGATTTTTTCCTTCTACTGATAGAAATCCGAAGCTTGGGAAAGATATCAAAATGGGAGGTGCAGTCTCATGAGCAAAAGCGACGGCAAAAAACAGAAAAGAAAATCAAACCAACCTGAACCGCTTAGCGGCTCACATAAAGTCAAAAATAAAAATCATTCGCGGCAAAACAAAAACCCCGGACACGGTATGTAAAAAATCGACGTTTTGATCGTTGATTCAAATCCCATAACACTGTTCAAACGTATTCCCGAAACATGGAATATTTTCCGAAATTGCCGGACTTTTAGCAGCCACGCTCCCCAAAGAACGTGGCTGTTAGCATTTATGGAAAATCGGACACTTGGAGAGCATCCATAACACGCGGGAATTTTGATCGTGCTTCCCGACATTTACTTTACCAATTTATTTTTGCAAATAGAAAAACAGGGACTTCATATTTTTTCCATTCAGGCTCTCAATTGGACCATACGGGAGAGATTGAAAGAAAACATACTAAAATGTATGGCAGTTTCACGCTCATAAAGAATAAATCGTTCATATCATGGCAGAGGCGTTTTGCTTTTGCTCCCGGCTCCCGATATGATGGTATACAACTCGAACAAAGGGGGTGAACAAACAATCGGCAAAGTAATTGAAAAGCCCAGGACCAAAGGAAGGATCGCTAAAACGATTTATTTTCGTGAACCAACTGCGGATGACGGAAGCCATATGTTTGACCTTGTAATAAAATCGAAAGTCCTTGATATCAATTCATCATACAGCTATCTCATGTGGGGAAAATATTTTTATAAAACATCCATTGTTGCAGAAAAAGATGGCCGCATCGTTGGATTCATTTCCGGATTTCTCCAGCCTGATTCCCCTGACACGCTTTTTATTTGGCAGGTCGCTGTCGATCAGACGCAAAGAGGCAAAGGGTTAGCCACTGCATTGATGATGAAGCTCCTTAAAAGACTTGAACATCAAAACGTTCGCTTCATTGAAGCAACGGTGACCCCAACAAATATCGCTTCTAATCGTTTATTCAAAGGCTTGGCGAAAAAGCTTGGAACAGACTATCAAACATTCGAATGTTTTGGGAAAGACCAATTTCCCGATCCTTCACATGAAGCCGAGATGGCCTATCGGATTGGACCGCTGAAATAAATAACTGGAGGTATGTGTACTTCATGTCAACCGTAATGAGTCAACCTGAAATGGACTTGGACATTTTTAACAGACTTGAATCAAATGTAAGAAGCTACAGCAGAAGCTTTCCCGCTGTTTTTAAAAAAGCAAAAGGACACAAGTTATGGGACGTCAATGATAAAGAGTATATCGACTTTTTTGCAGGGGCCGGCGCTTTAAATTACGGCCATAACAATGAAAAAATGAAACGGCTCCTCATCAATTATTTGGAAGAGGACTTGATTGCGCACAGTCTGGATATGGCCACTGTTGCCAGAGGGGAATTTTTACAAAGGTTTTATGACATCATCCTGAAACCGCGGAACCTCGATTATAAAGTGATGTTCCCCGGACCCACCGGCACCAACACGGTGGAATGTGCCTTAAAGATCGCCCGGAAGGCAACCGGACGCAATACCGTGATCAGTTTTACCAATGCTTTTCACGGAATGACGATCGGTTCTCTTTCAGTAACAGGCAACGAGGCAAAAAGGAGCGGGGCCGGCATTCCTCTTTCAAACACTGTTTTTATGCCTTATGAGAACACGCTTAAAAACGGTTCTTCCATCGAATATATCGAACATTTTCTTGAAAATCGCGGCAGCGGACTCGATCTGCCGGCAGCGATGATCCTTGAGACGGTTCAAGGCGAAGGGGGAATCAATGCAGCAAGCTATGAGTGGCTCAGAAGCATCGAAAAAATATGCAGAAGATTCGGTATATTGTTGATCGTTGACGATGTACAGGCGGGATGCGGAAGGACAGGAACGTTCTTTAGCTTTGAACCCGCTGGGATCTCCCCGGATATCGTCTGCTTGTCGAAGTCTATTGGAGGCTACGGTTTGCCGATGGCACTGACTCTGATTAAAAGGGAATACGATATTTGGGAGCCTGGCGAGCACAACGGAACGTTCCGCGGAAACAATATGGCTTTTATTGCAGCTGCTGAAGCGTTAACCTATTGGGAAACAAACAAGTTTTCAAAAGAAATTTCCAAAAAAGCGGAAATGATGAGTTCATTTGTAGACTTTATCATTCACGAATATCCAGAGCTAAATGCAGAAAAAAGAGGCCGCGGCCTGATGCAAGGTGCAGCATGCGAAAAAGCGGAATTCTCCGAGCAAATATGTAAAGAGGCTTTTAACCGTGGGCTGCTAATGGAAACCTCCGGACCCGAAGGGGAAGTATTTAAATTTTTGCCTCCATTGACAATTGACCAGGGGGGACTTGAAAAAGGCTTCCAAATTGTGGAGGATAGCATTAAGACTGTTCTAAATAGGTAGACAAAGGGGTTGGAAAAATGATTGTACGAACATTGGAAGAAGTGCTCGGAACAGAAAACGAAGTGAAGGCAGACAATTGGGTAAGCCGCCGCCTGTTGTTAAAAGATGACAACATGGGGTTTTCTTACCACGACACCATTATTTATGCCGGAACTGAAACACATATTTGGTATAAAAATCATCTGGAAGCCGTATATTGTGTCGGCGGAGAAGGTGAAATCGAAACCGTTTCCGACGGCAAAGTGTATCCGTTGAAAGATGGTACAATGTATGCACTTGACAAAAATGATGAGCATTACTTAAGAGCGACAAAAGACATGAGAATGATCTGCGTCTTCAATCCGCCGCTTACCGGAAGGGAGACACACGACAAAGACGGTGTTTACCCTTTAATGGAAGATTGATATTCAAATATGCAGCCCAAGCCGGCTCATCGGCTTGGGTATTTTTATTTTTTTCTCCGGCTGTCGATTAACTGTTATAATGCGAATGTACATAGATTGCAGAAATGAGGAACGGCCATGATGTTAAAGTTTATAAACGCAGAGAAAAGGGTACATGACACGCTCATCTTCCCTTCATTTGACTTGTCAGTAAATCCCGGTCAAATTGTCGCCGTTTATTCAAGTGTAAATGTCCGGGAACAGATACTTCGCCTGCTCCTCGGCAAAACGCAGCTTTCGCAGGGAGAAATACAGATTGATAACTGCCATTTTAAGCATCCTTCTAAAGATATCGGCTTTCTATTTTTGAATACCGGATTATACGAGCGGCTTTCAATAGAAGAAATGCTTCGCTTTATCAAAAAAATATATGGATCTGATCAAACCCTTGAACAAGTCATCAAAGCGGTTCACCTTGAAGGAAAGCGGAACACAAAGATCATTAAATTATCATATTCGGAGAAAAAGCGGGTGCAGCTTGCTTGCCTGCTTCTGCAAAATCCTGCTGTTTGCATTTTTGAGGAACCGGATCAAAACCTGGATTTGGAATCCAAACGGATACTCCTGTCCGTTCTTCATAAGCTTCGAGACACTGGTAAAAGTATTTTAATCTTAACCGGCAATATGGAAAGTGCCATTACAGCCGGTAATGAAGTGTATACATTAGACGGGAACGGATTAACCCGAATACAAATAGAAAGCGGAGATTCAGAAAACATCGGCGGCCAACTCGAAGCAGAAAAACCGACCGACATGATACAGCCGTTACAATTCAAGAAAATTCCGACTAAAATAAAGGATAAAATCGTTCTCTTCAACCCTCCGGAGATTGATTATATTGAAAGCAGTGAAGGCCAAACTTTATTGCACATAAAAGGGGAATCATTCCCAAGTGACTTTACTCTGCAGGAATTGGAAAAACGGTTGCTGCCTTTTGGTTTTTTTCGTTGTCACCGTTCCTATATCGTCAACCTACAAAAAGTGCGGGAAGTGATTACTTGGACAAGGAACAGTTACACCCTTGTTTTGGAGGATACCAATAAATCAACAATTCCCCTTTCAAAATCAAAAATGGCTGTACTAATGGAAATGCTCGGGCTCAAATAATGTAGAAATCTCGATTATTTCTCAGGAAATATGTCGAATATTTTCTCTGTTTAACCATCCATTTACACTATTCATATTCTGTAGCTTAATTAAACTTGTAAAAACAGATTGATTCAACATCCCTTTTGCTCCGTTCACCTTATATATAACTCTTTTCATTCGTTTTTTAATGCCTGGTGCATGATTTCCCTGTAAGCTGAATATAACAAACGGATGACATTGCATTTTTAGAGGTGAAGGGATATGGAAAATATTATCGAAGTGAAGGATTTGGTTAAAACGTTCTCCAATCAACCCGCTCTTGAAGGTGTTGACTTTCAAGTGAAGAAAGGAGAAATCTTCGGCTTTTTAGGTCCAAGCGGATCAGGCAAAACAACCACAATAAAAATATTGACGGGTCAAATGAACCCTACAACCGGTTCGGCAACGGTTTTCGGAGAAACTGTCTCTAAATTGAAGCAACCAGATTACCGGAGACGATTTGGCGTATTGACTGACAATAGCGGTTTGTATGAAAGATTATCAATCAACGATAATTTAAAGCTTTATTGTGATTTATATGATGTATCCCGGTCAAGAATAGAGGAAGCTTTAGCAACCGTTAATCTGATCAATGATAAAAACAAAAAAGTTTCTGCACTGTCCAAAGGGATGAAACAGCGGGTCATTTTGGCGCGTGCGCTGCTCCATGAACCGGAGCTGCTTTTTCTGGATGAGCCGACTTCGGCATTGGACCCGACAAATACGCTCCATATATATGAAGGATTGCGGGCGCTCAACGCCAAAGGAACGACAATCTTTTTAACAACACACGATATGTACGAAGCCGACACCCTTTGTGACCGCGTTGCATTTTTAAATAAAGGGAAAATCCAGCTATTGGATACGCCGGTTAATCTGAAAAAGAAATACGCCGATGAGACAATAACAGTAGAGATGTCAAATGAACAGAAGATTGTTATTCCGATAGGTGCGGAGGGTGCGCAGCAGCTGTTTGAATTAATGAAAACAGACCAGGTGGCAAGAATTCATTCAAATGAACCAACGTTAGGAGATATTTTCATACAAGTGACCGGGAGGAAATTGGCATGACATTTTCTTGGAGACGTGTAAGTGCAATATTCATAAAGGACTACAAGGACTTTTCACGAAATTTTGCTGTATCCAGTGTCTTATTTGTATCGCCTATTCTTGCAGCCTTTTATGGCCGTATGGGTGTCGATTCTATTGAAACAAAGTACATGATTTTTAATATGACATTCGTCATGGTTGCAGCCTTCGTTCAATGCTGCCTGATTGCCGAAGAAACAGAAAAGAATACATTAAGAGGATTGATGCTGTCACCGGCATCCACCGCAGAAATTTTAAGCGGAAAAACCTTATTGTCCTTTCTTTTTACAATTTTTTCCATCGCTTTGAGTGCTTTCCTTTTGGATTATCACCCCAAGAACATCGGAATTGTGGGTGCCGCAATCATTCTGTCAGCGCTCTTTTATCTCGGCTTAGGGACGTTATTAGGCATGTATGCAAAATCGGTTATGGAAGCTTCCGTTCTGATTCTTCCCTTCATGATCGTTTTCTCCTTCGGAACATTCGTCACCGCATTGGCTGAAAAGTATCCCATTTTAAAAGCAGCCGAATATCTCCCAAACGTCCAGCTGCTTGAAATAGCGAAAAACGTGGAAAATAACGCCGGCTTTGCAGATGTCCTTTTAAACTTAGGGGTTATTGCTATTTGGATTATCGTCATTTCCGCTCTGACTGTTGTGGTCTTTCGCAAGCGGATGGTGGATTAAAAATCGGAGGAGACATTCATGATGAAACAGGCGCTAAGGTTTATGATTGCAATGGCATTCGGAGCAGCCGTGGTTTTCGTCTTTAAAACTTTCCTTTAACTATTTCTACAAGGGGCTGTCTAAAAAGGGAAAATCCTAAAAAAACTCAAAAATTAAGAATGTGGTTATATCAGCATTTTTGAACAGAAAAAGGACTTCCAAAAGTCGAAAAATGGACTTTTCGGACAGCCCCTTCGTCAATCAATCTTCTTCCACGCCGCACCAATCAATGATATGCGCGGCAAACACTTTGGCTGTGTCTATAACACTGTCAATTTCAACATATTCGTCGGGCCCATGCATATTTGAACACTTTGGTCCAAATACGAGACCCGGTTTATCGTAATATTGAGTAAACCTTGCATCATTACCGGCAGCCCGACCAGCAATTTCCACTTCACGTCCCAAAACCTTTTCCGCCGTTTGCTTAAAGGCCTGAACATAAGGATGTTCGGGATCTTGGTTCCATGCTTCTGTCGTCCATCCGTACCATTCCACTTGCGGCGGATTTTGTTCAAGCCATTCGTCTCCTTCAGCAGCCTTTTGAACCGTTTTTTCAACAAGTGCTTTCATCTCGGCACGAGTTTCCGATGGAATAAATCCGATTCTGCATTCAAGGACTGCTTCACCCGGCACATTGGAAGCCCAGTCTCCCCCCTTTAAGGTACCAAGATTCAAATGAACGGATTGGCCGGATCCTTTATGAAACAGTTCAAAATAAACTTCTTTCGCTCTTTTTTCAGCCAACATTTCCAAGGCGTTGTATACTTTATACATTTTGCTGATCGCATTCACGCCCAAATGCGCCATCCCGGCATGCGCCGTTTTTCCAAGCACTCTCACCCGAAAATACATGACGCCGGCGTGGGCCACAGTAAGCCTTAAAGCGTGGGGTTCAGTTGCAATAAAACCGTCTGTTACATACCCTGCTTCCAACAAAGAAAGCGTACCGCCGGCTCCTCCCGCTTCTTCTTCAATGACGCTTTGAAGCTGAACCTGTCCTTTGGGCCTGAGACCAAGATCCAATAAAGCCTTTAACGCAAACCAATTGGCCATCAACCCCGCTTTCATGTCGCCGGAACCCCTGCCGTACAATTTATTTCCTTCCATTTCTCCGCCCCACGGATCTTTCGTCCATTTTTCTACAGGCTCTGGAGAAACAACATCCATATGACCGTTTAACGCTAAAGAAGGCGCGCCTTTTGCCGTGCCTTCCCAGATACCGACTACATTTTTCCTTCCTTCAAAAGACAGCCCGGAGCTGCTAAAGGCTGGATGTTCCCGAATTTTTTCATACTCTGGCTGCACCTCAACGACCTTCAAGCCAATCTCTTCATATTTCTTCTTCATGTATTCCTGCATGGCCTGTTCATTGCCAATCACGCTCGGAATTTGTACCGCTTTCACAATGGCTTCGATTAATTCCTGTTTATGTTCTTCTATATAGTCTTGAACCTGTTTTTTGAGGTCGATCATCAACAGTTACCCCTCTTTCTAAAGATGTCCAATACTATTATAGAACAACCTCTGCTCCAATTCAGCCAAAAATGCCCATGGGCAAGGGAACATTAAAAATATACCGGAATAACACAAAGAAAAACACGCTGACAGCCATCGCACTCCAGGCAGAGTAAAACACTTTTATATTGCCGGGCTTCTCCTCATCCATCATTAAATACCATGTAAATGACGAGAGATAGATGATGCTGGCCGGTAAAAAACCCAGCAAACCGATAAGCGCGACATATCCGATCATACCCAGGCTAATAACTAAAAGTTGACGTTTATGGATATGTTCGAACAGCTTTCGATCTCCATTTTTTACAAAAACGGCGGCCAAATAAATCATGCTTAAACACAGTAAAACGAGTCCGACTGTACGCGGAAAAAGGTAGCTCATTTCATTTAGCCCCTTCGTTTTCCATACGGCGGCCAACGATAAAAGAACGAGGAACAGCGCGAAAAAAAGATCATAGGTTATGTTTCGCCTGATCATTTCAAACACCTTCCTTCACTTTCGATTTAAAAATGCCTGACACCATCGCACCTGCTATAGAAATGATGCATAAAATGATCAATACAACTGTAACAGGCCTGGAAAAAAACAATGTCCAAATGCTTCCAGACGCTTTTCCAAGCAGAATGGACTGGATCAATCCCCTTTCGGCGATTGGACCCAATATCAGCCCGAGTACAATCGGGGCCGGGTGAAAACCGGCATTTTTCAACACATAAGCTGCCAGGCCAAAACCAATAAGCATGGCGACATCCAACAAACTGTTTCTGATTGTATAGGTGCCTACAACCGTCAAAAAGATAATAGAAGGGGCAAGATACCAGACGGGCAGAGAGAGCACCTTCCCTATCGTTTGCGAACCGAGCAAACCAAAAAACAGCATGATCACGTTTGCCAAAATAAATGAGATTAAAAAAGCATAGACGAGCCCCGGATGGTCTTTCATCAGATTCGGCCCGGGTGTAATTCCTTGCATCATGAGTGCGCCTAGCATGATGGCGGCCGGCGGTGCTCCAGGAATCCCAAGTGACAACAGCGGAACCAATGATCCTCCAACCTCTGCGTTATTGGAGGTTTCAGCCGCCATCACTCCGTCAATATTTCCCTTGCCAAACGATTTTTTGTCTTTGGAAAATCGAACTGCAGCATCATAAGACAGCAACGCGGCCACATTCCCGCCAGCTCCCGGAATAATCCCGGTAATAATGCCGATAATTGATGAACGGATGAAAAAAACGGGTTTTTTAATCATGTAGAGAAAAATGCTTCTGGCTCAGCTTTGAGGAGTAAATTTATGTTTTTTAGTCCTTAAAACAGAAAATGCACTTATCCACAGATGTAAAAATTTACC
>NZ_JBFEGN010000108.1:0-9263 GCF_047228825.1 Siminovitchia jepli | reverse complement strand
TTTTTACATGGGAATTTTTCCCGCGTACTTGACAAATTGAAACAGTGCGTTCAAGCAAAATGTTATTTTCATATCAATTGGGTTGAGAACTTTCGTAAACATGGTAAAATTAAGGTGAAGCATCCATAATCAGAGGTTGACCGCTATGAAAAACTATGAAGCAGAATTCAGCAATCTCGTACGGGCCTTCCGTAAACGCCATATGGGCAAAGGGCCCAGTAAAATCAAAACGACCTTTTGCAAAAACTGGGCGATATGCGAAATGGAAGGAAACCTTTCCC
The DNA here is from genome assembly GCF_047228825.1 of Siminovitchia jepli. Classification (NCBI taxonomy): domain Bacteria; kingdom Bacillati; phylum Bacillota; class Bacilli; order Caryophanales; family Bacillaceae; genus Siminovitchia; species Siminovitchia jepli. The sequence continues at coordinate 8,982 of NZ_JBFEGN010000108.1, read as the reverse complement.
CTGTCGAGAAATTTATTGCCAGTGCCGAAGACGGGAAACAAATGGTAAGGGCTGCCCGAACGGAAATGGTAAAAGAAATGTACCGTAAAAACCACCCTGTCGAGATGGAGGAACTGCTCGGGGCCAAGTTTTTGGATCTATTCGTTGATATTGATATTGAAAAAGATCTCGGGATGTCCATTTTTATATTTGACCAGGATCTTGAGAAAAAATTTCATCATTGACTTTGGAGTTGGCACTTGACAGCGCCCCTGTTAAAGACTAACCGCCGTGACACTCTTATCATGCCGATAAGCAGTTTGCGGTGGTTTTTTTTATGAATAAAAGAAAGGATGAGATCATTTGGGAAAAACAAAACATGGCGGACCAATTAAATTGCCAAAAAAACCTGATCCCAAACATTGGGTCAGCCCTGTTCCATTTGGCCTCGGCAAAGTAAAGCCGAAACATATTCGCGATACAATGAAAGTGGTGATCGAAAACCGGGACAACCTCCCCTATGCCTACCGGATTTTAACCCAGGGAGTTTGTGACGGATGCGCGCTCGGTGTTTCGGGCCTGCACGATCAAACACTGGCAGGGCCGCACCTTTGCACAACGAGGCTGAACGTCCTTCGGCTCAATACAATGCCGGCGATCAAGGAAGAAGTGCTTCATGCAGACATTGACGAACTGAGAAAAATGGACAGTATGGCGTTAAGAAAGCTCGGAAGGCTCCCCTACCCTCTATCAAGAAAGCCGGGAGAAAAAAAGTTTCGCAGGATTGGCTGGGACGAAGCCTTAAACAAAATAGCCGAAAAAATCAAGTCCATCGACCCGAAACAACTGGCATTTTTCCTGACGGCACGGGGCATTACAAATGAAGTGTATTATACAGCGGCAAAATTTGCCCGTTTTATCGGGACGAATAATATAGACAATGCCTCGCGGATCTGCCATTCACCAAGTAAGACTGCTTTGAAAAGATCGTTGGGAATCGGCGCATCAAGCTGCAATTACAAGGATTGGATTGGGACTGATGTACTCATCTTCTGGGGATCGGTTGCGGCAAACAACCAGCCTGTGTCCACGAAATATATGTATGCTGCCAAAAGAAAAGGAACGAAAATCATTTGCATCAACCCATATAAAGAGCCTGCCATGGACGGCTATTGGGTTCCTTCCATTCCTGAATCCGCTTTATTTGGCACAAAAATAGCCGATGATGTTTATCAGGTGAATATCGGCGGCGACATCGCCTTCATGAACGGCGTCATGAAGCACTGGTTTGAGATGGAGGAAAAACATCCGGGATCAGCGATCGACCATGAGTTCGTTTCACGGCACGCCAAAGGTTATGAGGAACTGAAATCCCATGTTGCCAAACAATCCTGGGAACAGCTTGAACAATCAGCAGGCATCTCAAAAGAAAGAATGCTCGAATTCGCTCAGCTGCTCGCCCGCTCCAATAGCGGCGTTTTCGTTTGGTCAATGGGATTGACCCAGCACCGGTTTGGCACGGATAACATTTCCCAGGTTGCCAATTTAGCCATCTTAAGAGGGTTTATCGGCAGAGAACATTGCGGCGTGATGCCGATTCGCGGCCATTCGGGTGTACAGGGCTCCGGAGAAATGGGAGCAGACCCGTTCGTCCTTCCCGGAGGGGACTTTGAACCGGAAAACATCAAACGAATGGAAAAAATCTGGGGCTTTGAAATACCGAAATGGCAAGGCGACATTGTTGGCGTTTCACTTGAAAACGCCCTGCTCCCGGAAGATCATGAACGGAAATTGAAAGTGTTTTACACTTCGGGCGGAAACTTCCTTGAAACGATGCCGGATCCCGAATTCATGGAACAATGTTTAAGCAGCGTAGACCTGAGGGTACACCAGGATATTATATTGAATTCTTCAACGCTTGTGGACGCCAGAGAGGAAGTGATTGTTCTTCCGGCGCAGACACGCTATGAGCAGCGCGGCGGCGGCACCTCCACATCCACGGAGCGGATGGTCTATTTTTCTCCGGAAATCAAAGGGCCAAGAATTGAAGAGGCGCGGTGCGAGTGGGAAATATATGTAGATCTCGCGGCCAGGATCAAACCGGAAATGAAGCATTTCATGAACTTTAAAGAAGCGCAGGAAATCCGCGATGAAATTGCCGTGGCCAATCCGAATTATGACGGCATCCAACATTTAAAAAAGCGCGGTGATGTCTTCCAATGGGGAGGGGCTTGGCTCTGTGAAGGGGGAATTTGCCCTACTGAAGATGGCAAAGCCCATTTGATTCCCATTGAACTGCCGGAGCTCCGCAAACCGGACGGCCATTTTTACGTCACGACAAGACGGGGCAAGCAATTCAACTCAATGATCTTCAGTGAAAAAGACCCCTTTAATGATGCAGACAGATATGATGTATTAATCAACGAAGAAGACGCGAAAGAGCTCGGCATAGCCAATCATGAGGCCATCGTTGTCTACAATCAATTCGGAACATTCCAGGGAAAAGCCAAATATGCGGAAACACGCCGGGGAAATATCTCTGTCTACTGGCCTGAAGGAAACGTCCTGTTGGAAAAAGGCATCTATGAACGATTTGCAGGGATTCCGGAATACAATATCGGAGTGATTGTTGAAAAAGCGGATACTTTCAATGCCAAAAAGGATATCAAATATTTGGAAAGAAGGGTTGAGGACTTGGAGCAGGAAATCAGTTAAGAAGGTGATCACATGAGCCGCATTGTCCAAAATAACCTTAAAATATGGAAATACGATGGGCAGGCAGTACTCGAAACCGAGGACTGTGCTGCCGTAGAATTTCCTTTAACCATTTATATTGACGGAGAAGAGTTTGCAACAGCGGTTTGTTCACCGACCGACCTGGAACAACTGACTGTCGGCTTCCTGGCTTCAGAAGGAATCATCCGCCAAATTGATGATCTGGCTTCTCTGATCATGGACCATGACCGCGGTTTTGCCTATGCAGAGTTAAAAAGAAAGCAAACCATCTCCAAAGAATTTTACTCGAAACGGATGATTGGATCTTGCTGCGGCAAAAGCAGGCAATTTTACTTTTACAACGATGCCAAAACAGCCAAAACCGTCATGTCCAAACAAAAGATATCGGTCGATCAATGCTTTCATTTAATGAAGCAGCTTCAAATGCGTTCGGAAGATTTTCAGCTCACGGGGGGCGTCCATAATGCCGCCCTTTGTACAACAGGGGAAGTCTTGGCCTCCTTCTCCGATATCGGCCGCCATAACGCCCTTGATAAAATATACGGCCATTGCCTAATGAATCAGGTACCTTTGCAAGATAAAGCGATTGCCTTCAGCGGCAGAATTTCATCAGAGGTCGTTTTAAAAGCCGCAAAAATCGGCGTTGGCATTCTTATTTCCAAATCTGCCCCCACCACTCTCGGTATTAGCCTTGCGGAAGATCTCGGCATCACTGCCATTGGTTTTGCCAGGAAAACCCAGCTGAACATTTACTCCCACCCGGAAAGGATTATAGAAGCTTCCGGTCCGAAGGGAGATGCTGTAAAAATGTAAAAAAGCCAGCAATATTGCTGGCTTTTTTACATTTTGATCATTGTGCTTTTTCCATTTCTCCAAGGACACGGTTGACTCTTTTCTCAAGCATTTTCATGCCGCCGCCCCCGGCTTGGAAATGGCGCAGGTTGCCGTCTTTATCGAATACGTAATATGCCGGTACGTATTGGTTGTCAAAAGCATCAGTCAATTTCATTTCACTGTCGACAAAAATAGGCTGCGTAATATCATGCTCGGCCGCCACTTTCTTGATTTCTTCTATATCAAGGTCATCTTCAGAACGCGGCATGTGGACCGCCACAACATTTAATTTATCCTTATAGGCATCGCGAAATTCATTTACTTGCGGCATCGCTTCTTTGCACAGATGGCAGCTTATGGACCAAAAATGAATGAGAGTAGGTTTCTCGCCTACAAGCTCTTCTTTTGTGACCTGGGCATTCAGCCACTCTACTGCACCGCTTAACTCGGGCATTGGCTCCCGTAATTTCATGGGCTATCCCTCTTTTCTGGTGAAATGTCTTGGATATGGGAAGGACAGACACCGGATGTGCCTGTCCCAAAATGGTTCAAAAATTAAACTTTCAAAGTTTCTTGCCCGGGTCTCCAGTTTGCAGGGCAAAGTCCGCCGGTTTGCAAAGCTTGAAGAACGCGAAGCGTTTCATCAACGTCACGGCCGATGTTGTTGTGGTTTACGACAGAGTACATCATTTCCCCTTCCGGGTTGATGATGAAAAGTCCGCGAAGTGCGATGCCTTCCTCTTCAATAAGTACTCCATACTCACGGGCTACAGCATGGTTTGTATCCGCAGCAAGTGGATAATTTAATTGGCCAAGGCCGTTGTTCTTACGGTCTGTATTGATCCAGGCCAAATGTGTATGAATTGTATCCGTAGAGACACCGATCACTTCCGCATCCAAATCTTCAAATTCATCATAACGGTCGGAAAGAGCCGTAATTTCAGTCGGACAAACAAATGTAAAGTCCATTGGATAGAAGAAAAGCACAGTCCACTTGTCATTTTTCATGTTTTCTTCCAAACTTACCTTGCCAAACTCTTTGTTCGGCATAACAGCTTCCATTTCAAACCGGGGTGCTTGCTTGCCTACCATACGTTCTGCCACAAAAATCACTCCATTTTAATATTAATATTAAATGAGAAAATGAAAAGCATTTTCTCATGTAACAACTTATATCCACTAGTCATTATAGGCTAGTTTTCGACATAAGTCAATATTTAATTATAATAAATGTAATTAAAGATTTATTACTGTTTGATTCTTAATTTTTACCTTCTTATTGTTTTCCTCATAAAGGTTATTTATCCCTACTTTAGCATGAAAAACAGCCTTATTAAAACAAAATGCTTATAGTGCCATCAATATAAAGCGAAAAATCACACTATTTGTTGATCTTTTGCACAATCTCTTACGACATCGAGAAAGGCCCGCACCTGCCGCAATTCAAATGCCGAATCATATCCCAAAAGCCACGTATCTCTTCTGATCGGCGTGCCCCGTTCGTCCAGGAGAGGAATTTTATAAATGCTTTTCTCCCCTTCATTAATCGTAATGGCCGGCAAGATGGCGTAACCGATCCCGTTATACGTCATTTGTTTGCAAGTTTCTATCTGATCGACGACAATGGTCCTTTTTGGGAATGTTTGAAACTGGCGGTGCCACCAATCCTGAATCTCCTGATAATAATTGGAGTCGCTTTTAAATTGGATAAAAGGCCTGTCCGTTTCGATCACTTGATCAATTTTCTGAATTTCGCGGTCAACAAGAAAAAGGCTGTCCTTAAACAACGGATATTTCGTTCCCTTCCAATCGGTTGTACCGCGGGTAATGCCGATGTGAACTTCGCCTTCGTATAATGCTTTTAATATTTCACTGCTCCATCCTGTAATGAGAGATATTTTCACATGCGGATACGCACTGACAAACTGTTTTAATACTTTCGGCAGCCAATTTTGCCCGACGATCGAGGCGCAGGCAATTTTCAATGTTCCGTGCACATGGGTTTCCAAAGCCCGGATTTCTTCATAAACCCTTTCCTGCTTTTCCAGCACTTCGCTGGCAAATTGAACGACCATCTCACCGGGGGGCGTAAGCATTAAACCTTTTTGTGATCGGATAAACAGCTTTGTTCCCCACTGCTTCTCAATATTTTGCAGGCGCTGGGACAGTGCAGGCTGGGAGACGAACAGCTTTTCCGCTGCCTTGCGCATGTTCATTTCCCTGGCCAAAACCGTTAACAATTTCAAATCTGTTAGAGACATAGCATTCCCCCCTTCATTGTGATGATGACGAATCAAGCTGCCATTGCTTCTTTTTGGGCAAAAATAAGATGAAAATAAAGCTCATGATTCCAAAAATAAGAACCGCCACATAGACAGAATGCAGCGAATGGGATAACCCGTCCTGCAAGAGCGCCTTGACGCCCGAACCCAATTGATTTCTCTGCTCCTCTGTCAACAGCTTGTTCGTGGAATCAAGCGTCAGGTTCTCCCCCAGCCTTCCGCCTTGTTCCGAAAAATAGCGGAGAATTTGTCCATTTAATATACCGCCGAGCAAAGCGGCTCCCACCGTGTTGCCCAAATTTCTCATAAACATGTTTGTCGCCGTCGTGATCCCGCGCTGTTTCCAGCTCACCGCACTTTGGATAAGCACGATAAATGAAGTTGAAGTCAGCCCCATGCCAACGCCTACGCAAAAAGAGGACAGGGCTGCGCCAACAGGGCCGGCTCCAGGAATAATGGCCACAAACATCATGCTGCCAACGACCAAAAATATCCCGCCAATAAAAGCCGTGCTGCGATAGCCGATCTTCAGCATGATTTTCCCCGCAACAGTGGACGCAATGGGCCAGCCAATGGACATGGCTGTTAAAGTAAAACCTGCTATCGTGGCACTTTTTTCCATAACACCTTGCACATAGGCAGGCAAAAAACTGGAGATGCCGATGAGCATCAACCCGGTTGTAAACGAAACAATATTGGCAATGATGATCGGCCTAATTTTCCATAATTCAAACGGCACCATCGGTTCAGCCGTTTTTTGTTCCTGCACGATAAATAATAGAAATGCCGCAACAGCCACTGCCAATAATCCGATAATTTGGGGGGAAGTCCACGAAAACCGTACTCCGCCTTCCACGAGAATAATCATGAGCGCGGAAATGACGACAGTCAACAAGCCGGCTCCGGCATAATCGATCTCCGGTTTCTTCTTCTCCATATTTTCATGAAGAAAGAGCCAGAAACCTGCCATGGAAAGAATGCCAAGGGGAATGCTCACCCAGAATACCCATCTCCAGCTTGCATATTCTACCAATAATCCGCCGACTGCCGGACCCATGACGGCTGAAATGCCCCAAACGCTTGATAGGTAGCCTTGTATTTTCGGACGTTCTTCCGGCGAATAGATATCACCGACGATCGTTGTGGCAACCGGCATGACTGCCCCGGCCCCGATGCCCTGGAGCAGCCGGAAAATAATCAGCTGACCCATTGATGCAGCAAGCCCGCAAAGCAGCGAACCAAGGAGAAAGACACTGATGCCAAACATAATGACCGGTTTTCTCCCAAACAAGTCGGACAGCTTGCCATAGATCAACACGGTGATTGTATTCATGAGCAAATAGGCCGAAAATATCCAGCTATAACGCGAAAAACCGCCCAGGTCCCCCACAATGGCCGGTATGGCAGTGGCGACGATGGTGGCCTCAATGGCCCCGATAAACATGGCAAGCATGACGGCAGCCAATACATATTTTCTCTTTGTCTCTTTAGCTGTATTTCCGATTGTATCTTCCATACCGCCCCTCCTTAAAACGGATAACGATGCAAAAGACCGATTTGTTCACATCCATTCCAAATATTCCGTTCAAACATGGCTGGTCTTTGTTAGAATCGTATCATGAAAACAAGGTCCTTTTACAGGAAAAAGACCTTCCGCTTTTTTCAAAACCGAATAAAAATGGGCTCCCCGTGAGGGAGCCTCCTTTGCTGTTTATTGTTAAAGCTGCATTTTTAATTCTTTTAAAAGGGCTCTTCTTGTAAAAATGCCTTCAAAATATCCCTCATCATCCAGCACGCACAAAAAAGGATGGTCGATCAGCAAATCGACCGCTTTTTCAAAATTGTCATTCAACAAGACGATCGGGATGTTTACTGCCATGACATCTTCCACTTTTTTATCACTTAGCTTTTCAAATTCAATTCGCTCCAATCCAAGGATGGATTCCGTAATAATGGCGGAACTGATTAAACCGTGTAATTTAAAACGGGCATCGAGTACCGGAATCGCAGAATAACCGCTCTTTGTCAAAACGAGCAAAGCGTGTTCCAAGTTATTTCCAATTTGAACGTGGGCTACTTTTTCAGATGGAATGATATAGTCACTTATCTTTGGGTTTGCAAATGAATGACTTTTTAAGGAAAGCATTGTAAACTCCCTCATCTCTTTAAAATCTTTCTTACTTTATTTTACCATAAATCAAGAAAAGGGAAAGATATCTGCCGGAGTAAAAAAAAATACTTTCCCGGCCAATTAAGCTTGTTTAAGGGAGATTTTTCACTTCCTGGACGATGTCAAAAATCTCGATAGCCGCAGCATCGATGTCGTCAAACTGGTATACTTGCTTATTTTTGTGTTTGTCATACTCTTCAACTTCAAACGTTTTTTTGTCGGGAAAAAATTTCACTTGGCAAATCACCTTACCGTCTACCTCAAACTGTCTTTGAGGAAAGTCATCGTTGTCCGTCATATTTTGCATCGATTGTAATCTTTGAATAATGCCCATTAATTGTGACATGTTTATTACCCCTTTCTTTGGGAAGACACACTAATTATAAAAGATGCACCTTTCACATTGCAAACTGTTTTTCCGTCCTTGATAAATTGGGCGCAAGCGGATGAGTCAAAACAACGCAATGATCCTGCATTATCCATCCGATGACCCGGGATTTCCCTCAAAATGAAATAAGCAGGCTGTCCGCCTGCATCATTCATCTTCTTTCATATTTAATAAAGATTCATTCAACTTTTCGAGTGAACGGATGATCGTTTTCTTCCGGTTATACCCTTTGACATTGACCGAAACTGTATTCATGCTCGTAATCACATTTCCCCATGATCCATATGGTTTAAAACCGTATATATATATCTTGATGACTCCTGATTTTGTCGGCAGGAAAAGAGCTTCGTATGTGTTGTTTTTCACCATTTCAATCCCCTTCCATCCTTCTTCCCGGCCCTGTTATATGAAGTATCTCACTATACGAATGTTTCGTCTGACATAGTAAATATACACTTGGAGACATGCGTTTTCAAGTGAAATCATTTCCTTGCAAAACAGGTTCCGGTTGTATTTTCAGCTTTGAGGAGTAAAAATTCTTCGAGATAATTCACTTATTTTACCCCCCCAAATTTTGATAAATATGGGATAAT
>NZ_JBFEGN010000107.1:0-9406 GCF_047228825.1 Siminovitchia jepli | reverse complement strand
TATCCGACCGGGTTGTCTTTATCGACCAGGGGAACATTGTCGAGCAGGGGCCGCCGGAAGAAGTGCTGGAAAATCCGAAAACGGAACGGCTTCAGGTATTTTTAAAGCGGTTTAGAAACGGACTTTAAAACTAAATGATATAGAAAGAAGGGATTGATTTGTTATCATTTAATATTTTGGAGTATCAAGAGCGGATAAGGAAAACGAAACAAAGGATGCAGGCTGAAGGAATAGATCTCTTGCTTGTTACAGATCCGGCCAATATATGCTACCTTTGCGGATATAATGCTTGGTCTTTTTATGTCCATCAACTGCTTGTTGTGATCATGGAAGAAGAACAGCCTTTCTGGATTGGCCGCGGGCAAGACGCAAGTGCGGCCAAACATACAACGTGGCTGGATGAGAACCATATCATTCCGTACGAAGATGACTACGTCCAGTCTGATGTTAAACATCCGATGGACTTTGTTGCGGGGGTTTTAAAGAGGGAAAAGCAAGCTAACCGTGTGATCGGTGTTGAACTTGATGCCTATTATTTTACCGCCAAAAACTATATTCAGCTGACCAACGGGCTTCCAAATGCGACGTTTAAGGATGCAACCAATCTGGTGAATTGGGTGCGCATTATTAAGTCAGAACAAGAAATTGAGTTTATCAAAAAGGCTGCCAAAATTGCGGAAAAAGCGATGCAAACGGCTGTTGATTCGATTTGGGAGGGGGCTCGCCAAAGTGATGTTGTGGCAGCGATCTCCCATGCCCAAATCAGCGGCACGGAAGATTTCGGCGGAGACTATCCTTCAATTGTCCCCCTATTGCCGACAGGAGAAAAAACGTCGGCATGCCACCTTACCTGGACAGATGATGTTTTTCAAAACGGGGATCCGGTGATCATTGAATTGGCGGGGTGCTATAAAAGATATCATTCGCCCTTGGCCAGGACCGTTGTTGTAGGAAAAACCACTGAACAAATGCAATATATCGCCAACGTGGTCATTGAAGGCATCAACATGGCTTTGGAAGCAGTGAAACCCGGAATGACGTGCGAAGAAGTAGAATTCGTATGGCGCAAGGCAATTGAAAAGAGCGGCATCAAAAAAGAATCCAGGATCGGTTATTCAATCGGGCTTAACTACCCGCCGGATTGGGGCGAGCATACAGCAAGCCTTAGACCGAGTGATCAAACGATTTTAAAACCAAATATGACGTTTCATATGATTCCGGGGATTTGGCTCGACAATATCGGGATTGAAATCAGCGAATCATTCAGGGTGACGGAAACAGGATGTGAAGTACTCGCGGATTTTCCGCGTGAATTGTTTGTTCGGCCAAACATCCGTCTGGCGTAAGTGTTACAAGAAAGCTAGTGTTCTTTATGTATAAGAACGCTTCTTTTTTGGTCAATCCCGGTTTTCAAAAATTGTATAAAAGCAGAATGGAAAAATTCATACAAAATGGAAGATGTTTTTCCTTCAGAAGTGATCTTATAATAAAGATACAATTTGAAAGTGAAAGCACTTGCAAAAGGGGGCATGTATATGTTGCCATTCAGCCATCAGGAATATCAAAACAGGCTGGTACAAACAAAGAAAAAAATGTTGGAAAAAGGAATCGAAGTATTACTCATTACAAATCCGGCAAATATGAACTATTTATCCGGTTATAACGGCTGGTCGTTTTATGTTGATCAAGTTTTGGCCGTTATTATTGACGAGGAACAGCCAATCTGGATTGGCAGGCATATGGATGCCGGCGGAGCAAGAGCCACGACTTGGCTGTTTGAAAATAACATTATTCCTTATCCTGACACATACATTCATTCAGATAAGCATCCAATGGAATTTGTCGCCGATATTTTGCACCAAATCGGGCAGTCAAACAGAAGAATTGGACTTGAAATGGAATCTTACTATTTCTCGGCTCTTGCTTATGAGCGTTTGAAGCAGAGCCTTCCGAACGCGACCTTTGAAGATGCAAGTTTGTTAGTCAATTATATTCGCCTGATCAAGTCGGATCAGGAGATTGAATATATCAAACGGGCGGCGAAGATTGTTGAAAGAGGGATGGGTGCAGCGGTAGCACACATAGCTGAAGGTGTCCGGGAATGTGATGTAGTTGGACACATTTATAAAGAGCTGATCACGGGGACTCCGGAATTTGGAGGAGATTATCCATCTATCGTTCCGTTGCTGCCCTCGGGGGAAAATACATCAACACCGCATTTAACATGGACTGATCGACAATATCAATTTGGAGAAATGGTTATTATCGAATTGGCCGGCTGTCACCAGCGCTACCATTCTCCATTGGCACGGACGGTATCCATCGGCCAGCCGAGTGAAGAGGCCTATAATATTTCACAGATTGTCGTTGAGGGGCTGAACACGGCACTTGAGGCGGTCAAACCGGGAGTTACTTGCGAAGAAGTGGAGATTGCCTGGGAAAACATCATTAAAAAATACGGCATCGAAAAGGAATCCCGCTTGGGCTATTCGATGGGTTTAAATTACCCTCCGGATTGGGGGGAGCATACCGCCAGTATCAGGCGGGGAGACCTGACCGTTCTTCAGCCCAATATGACCTTCCATTTAATTCCTGGCCTCTGGTTTGATGATTACGGGATTGAAATCAGCGAGTCATTCAGGGTCACAGAAACTGGATGTGAAGTACTGGCAAACTTCCAAAGAGAGCTAATTGTAAAAGAGGATTTGGACTTAACGATTATAGGATAGGAGGTGGAAAAATAATGAATATTTTTACCGAAAGTGAAATCAAGCAGTTTGTCACGTTAAATAAAGATGTACTTCCTGTCGTGGAGGATGCGTTTACTCAACTGGCGACAAAAGAGGTGATCATGCCGCCTATCATGAGAGTGGACGTCAAAGAAAATAATGGGGAAGTAGACGTAAAAACAGCCTATATTCCAGGGAAAGAATTGTTTGCCTTGAAAGTATCCTCCGGATTTTTTAATAACGATCAGCTTGGGCTTCCGAGTGCAAACGGCTTGATGATGCTGATCAGCGCCGTTACAGGCGAGCCGAAGGCACTGCTTCTGGACAATGGCTACCTGACTGAAATCCGGACGGCTGCCGCCGGGGCGATTGCTGCAAAATATATGGCAAAAGAATATGTGAAAACAGTTGGCGTAATCGGCACGGGAGCGCAAGCCCGGTATCAAATGGCGGCTTTAAAGCTTGTAAGAAATTTTGAGAAGGTCATCGTCTACGGCCGCTCACGGGAAAACGCCCAAAAGTTTAAGGATGAAATGGAAAATGTTTTGCAAGTGGATATCCAATTGGCGGACGAAGCGGAGACAGTCGTACGAAACAGCGAGATTGTTGTAACGACAACACCAGCCACGGAGCCGATTATGAAAGCAGACTGGCTCCATCCCGGACTGCACATTACTGCAATGGGATCGGATGCGGAAGAAAAACAGGAACTGGCAGCAGATGTGCTCAAAAAAGCAGATCGCTTCGTTTGCGATACAAAAGCACAATGCGCCCGCCTTGGAGAATTGCATCATTCCATTGAACAGGGATACATTTCGGCGGATGAACCGGTGATCGAACTTGGAGAAGTCACATCCGGAAAAGAAAAAGGCAGGGTAAATGACCAGGAAATCACAGTGTGCGACTTGACGGGAACCGGAGCCCAGGATACTGCCATCGCTTTATATGCCTATCGATTTTTAACCGAAAAAGAGGGCATCGGGCTGGAAATAGATAATAAGAAATCTCTTCATTTCACATAAAATGTGTCTGGAGGAATGACGGATGATTACTGGTCAAAAAACGGTTGTAGATGAAGCGCGCGCGGCGGCAAACAAAGTCAGTGAGTGGCGCCGCCATCTCCATCAATATCCGGAGTTGAGTTTTCAGGAACATGATACCGCAGCTTTTGTAGCCGAAAAATTAAAAGAATTGGGAAATATTCATATACAAACAGGTGTGGCCAAAACCGGCGTAATAGGAACAATTTCATCAGGAAACGGCCCGGTAATTGCTTTGCGTGCCGACATGGATGCCCTTCCGATTGATGAGCAAAATGACCACGAGTACCGATCTACAAGAAAAGGCGTCATGCATGCTTGTGGCCATGATGCCCATACAGCGATTTTACTCGGTGCAGCCACCTTGCTTTCAAACCTTTTCAAGGAAGGAAAGGTGAAGGGGACAGTCAAATTGATTTTTCAGCCTGCTGAAGAAGATACCGATGAGGAAGGTCTATCGGGTGCTCCGAGAATGATTCAGGAAGGGGCCTTGGATGATGTGGAATCAGTATTGGCACTCCATGTCTGTCCGTGGCATCCCGCAGGTGTCATCCAGGTGAATGATGGATTCAGCATGGCAAATGTCGATGTCTTTCATGCGAAAATCATTGGGGAAGGCGGGCATGGGGGGTATCCCCATATGACGAAGGACCCCATATGGATGCTGGGGACGATCCTTCAGTCTTTTTATGGACTGGTTTCCAGAAGGATCTCTCCTTTGGAAACGGCCGCAGCGAGCATTGGCAAAATTCACACTGGAACCGCGAGCAACATTATACCCCAAGAAGTGGAAGTTACGGGCACGCTTCGAACCTACTCTTTCGAAACAAGGCAAAAACTTGCCAATGAAGTGGAAAATGTTTTTAAAATGGCGGAATCACTAGGCGGAACTTACTCCTTCACTTTGGAGCAGGGAGAGCCTGCGCTACAAAACGATCCCCGTTTAAACTCTTTGCTGACGCAAGTGGCGCTAGACTTATATCCGGGCATGAAAGTGGTCAAAGAGCCTTTCGGCATGGGTGGTGAAGATTTTGGATATATGACGGAAAAAGTACCGGGCTCGATGTTTTTTCTGGGGTGTTCACTCTGTGATGGAAAAAATCGTGACCTTCATACCAATATTTTTGATATGGATGAAAAATGCCTCGAAATCGGCGTTTCAATTTTAACCGAAACAGCCATCCGTTTATTGCAGGAAAGATAAACTTTTAAAACATCCGGAAAGGCGTGATGGAATTGTCGACAAAAGTACTTGGGCAGGAAATGTATCTCGCCGGGAAATGGGTTGGCAGCGAAAAAACGATAGAAGTCTTAAATCCCCAGGATAATACACTGATTACAACAGTTCCCGCCGCTGCGAAGGAAGAGATGCTATTCGCGATTGAAGAAGCGAAAGAAGGGGCAAAAATTGCGGCAGCTCTGCCTGTCCATATGAAGATGAGCATTTTAAATCGGGCAGCGGACTATATTGAAAAAAGAAGTGAAGCATATGCTGTAACCATTTCACAGGAAGGAAGCAAAACGATACGGGAAGCAAGAAGTGAAGTGAAACGCTGCATCCAAACATTGAGGCTGAGCGCAGAAGAAGCAAGGCGAATTCAAGGAGAAACGATTCCCTTTGACCAATCGGAAACGGGTGAAAATCGCGTCGGCTATTATTATCGTTTCCCGATCGGAATCATAGGGGCCATTACTCCGTTCAACGATCCTTTAAATTTGGTTGCCCATAAAGTAGGGCCTGCGATCGCCTCGGGAAACGCCATCATCGTAAAACCGGCGACGGCTACGCCTTTAAGTGCGCTGCTGCTGGCGAAGGCATTCGATTACGCGGGGCTGCCGCCAAAAATCTTGTCCGTAGTGACGGGAACCGGAGGAGAAATTGGCGATGTGCTAGTTACGCATCCGGCTATTCGCATGATTTCTTTCACAGGGGGATTGGAGACGGGAGAACGAATCGCACGCAAGGCAGGCTTGAAAAAACTGAGCATGGAGCTTGGTTCCAACTCTCCGGCGATCATACTAAAAGATGCGAATATCGAAGAGGCTGCAAAAGCATGTGTCTTGGGAGCATTTTCTGCAGCAGGCCAAAATTGTATCGGTGTACAAAGAATTTACATTGAAAAAGAGGTTTATGAGGCGTTTAAAGAAATGTTTATCTCGGAGACGGCCCAATATACAGTTGGTGATAAGGGGCTAGAAACGACGGATATGGGCCCTCTCATACATGAAAAGGAAGCAATCCGGGTGGAAAACTGGGTAAAAGAGGCTGTCGCGATGGGAGCCGATCTCCTGATTGGAGGCGAGCGCAACGGTGCTTTTTACTCGCCAACGGTAATTGAGAACGTACCGGAACATTGCACCATTGCCCGAGAAGAAATTTTTGGCCCGGTCGTTTTATTATCCCCTGCGGACAACTTGGATGAAGCAATTAAAAAAGCAAATAGCGTCCATTTCGGTCTTCAAGCCGGGATTTTTACAAAGGACGTTGAAAAAGCTTTCCAGGCGATTCATCAGCTCAATGTTGGCGGAATCATGATCAATGACAGCAGTGATTACAGGATCGACGGGATGCCGTTTGGCGGAGTGAAAGGTTCAGGCCTCGGTCGCGAAGGGGTAAAATATGCCATTCAAGACATGACAGAGCCGAAGGTTGTCAGTTTTAAACTGGGAGTCAACTAAAAGATGAAGAGACGGGATCTGGGCAAATCGCCTACAGAGGAATAAGGAAAGCACCATAATGAAACGGAGGAATGCATCATGGCAATGCAGATGATGAATGAAGCAGAAACAAAATTTAAGGAACTCGCGGAACTGGATAAAAAGCACTTTTTGCATCCGTCCACTTCCATCAAACAGCATATGGAAAATGGACCGGGTTTGATTTTTACGGAAGGGAAAGGGATATATTTAAAAGATGTCAGGGGCAGAAAGTTGATTGATAGTTTATCTTCCCTTTGGAACGTCAATATCGGGCACGGAAGATCGGAGCTGGGCCAGGCGGCGGCTGAACAAATGTCAAAACTGGCTTTTAGCTCCACATTCGCGGGAAACAGCCATGAGCCGGTCATCGAATTGGCCAAAAAGGTCGCTGAGTGGACACCTGGAGACTTGAATACAACTTTCTTCACATCCGGCGGTTCAGAATCAAACGATTCGGCGTTTAAAACGGTTCGCCATTATTGGAAAGTGAAGGGCCAGCCGAATAAAACAAAAATCATTTCCCGCAGCCTTTCCTATCATGGAGTTGCCATGGGAGCGACAAGCGCAACAGGCATCGAGCCATTCAGGGAGTTTACAACATCGTTGGCGCAGGGTTTCTTATATGTAGATTCATCAATTGAATCATTAAAAGCCTTGATTGAAAAAGAGGGGGCAGAAAATATCGCGGCATTCATCTCTGAACCGATCCAGGGATCCGGAGGAGTCAATCCGCCGCCGCAAGGCTATTTTAAAGAAGTCCGCCAAATCTGTGACGAGAATGACATTCTGTTCATTGCGGACGAAGTCATTTGCGGATTCGGAAGAACAGGCGAGAAATTCGGCATGGATCTGTTTGGAGTCGTTCCGGACATTATCTGCATGGCAAAAGGAATCTCGAGCGGATATGCGCCGATTGGCGGAATGGTCATCTCCGACAAAATCAAAAACGAATTGATGGAAAACTACGAAGGCAACTTCTGGCACGGTTACACATACAGCGGCCATCCGATGTGCTGTGCGGTCGCACTCAAAAACCTGGAAATCATCGAAAATGAAAACATGGTTGAAAATGTCCGCAACATGGGAGAAGAGCTGCAGAAAGGACTCAAATACCTGGAAGAGACGCATGTATTCATGGGCAACCGCAGAGGAGTCGGCCTGCTGGGCGCCATCGAATTTTTCAAAAATGTGGAAACAAAAGAAAGATATGCAGAACCTGTTTCCGCAAAAGTCGTAGCCAAAGCGCTTGACCGCGGTCTTTTGGGCAGAAGCATTGTCTACGGCGGCCAAGATACATTGGCATTCGCACCACCGTTCTGTATTACAAAAGAAGAAGTCGGAACGATGATCACCATCATTGACGATTCTATTGCAGATGTGAAGAAGGAGCTCTAAAAAACGTCCGCTGCTAATCATTTGGCAGCGGGCTTAAAATTTTTTCGGAAAAGTGCGAGTAATGGATGACATTGTTTGATGATCAAGTCTTGAAAACATAAGGTGTGATGATATGCTATTTGTAATATGAGAAATCATAAAGGGGGAGCGGAATGTCAAATAACAATCGTAAAAAGGCAAGTCCTGATCAATTAAAAGAAGGCGGTCTCACTTACAGCGATTACGCAGCAATTGAAGATGGCAATACGTATGAATTGGTTGATGGGCATTTGGTGCTGATGAGTCCTGCGCCAACGATTATCCATAATTGGTGAGCGGGGAATTATTCAAGAAATTTAGTCAATCCTGCGAATCTGATTACATTATTTAATGCTTTTAGTCTTTTTAATTGAAACATATTGAGGACAATGCTTGTAACTACTACATGTCTTAAATTGATAGCTTTAATTTCTTTGGTTATTGATCATACGGGACAATTCATCCCTAATACTCCTGAATGGTTTAGATGGATTGGTCAATTAGCCGCCCCCATTTTTATATATTTTGTTGTTGTGGGATACAATTAACCCTTCTAGTCGAAGAAACTATATGTTGCGTTTGTATCTTTCAAGCGTAACAATGGCTTTTATTAACCTCGGAATTAACAATGCTTTTAGTGATACTGGAATCTTCATCACTAATAATTTCTTTGCAACTTTATTTGTAATAATATTAACCATTTATGTAGCAGATGTTAAAAAGATACATCTATTTCTGTATTTTACCATTTGGCAACTTATTAGCACTTTTATGTATTCTACTTTCAGAGATAATAGTTATTAATATTTGGGCTGAACACTTTTTTTATGAAGCAATTTTTGGAAATATTTTCTTTGTTGAGGGTGGAATCCCTTTTATTCTGTTAGGGATATTGCTTTATTTATTTAGAAACAAAGTGAAATTTACTATAGCATATTCCTCTTTTTCCTTATTCATATATGCTACTTATACTAAATGGGGTAGTGGTATGAATCCAATAATAAATTATTTAGTTCCGTACGGTAGCTATCAATGGATGATTGCTGCACTACCGCTATTATTACTTTTCAATGGAAAAAAAGGGCCCAGATTGAAATATTTCTTCTACTTATTCTATCCAATTCATATTATCATTCTTTATTTTATCGGAATAAGTCTTCGTTAACACTACCTAATCCACGGCCTTAGTCCTATTGATACGGGCCTAGTTAAAGTGAAAACAGGTTATTTATGTAGGTTAAGACGTCTTGATACTATCCTCAAAGAATTTTAGATGAATTTTTAGAAACGTACTGAGAATGCATCAAGCGTTCACAAGCAAAAAAAATGATCATTAATTAAAGTGCTGCAAAGTGATTTTTTTACCCACATTCGGCAGGTCATAAATAAACACTAAACTGATTTTTAAAGGATTTTTTCTCTCTTTATCGAAATTATTCCTAACGAAGAAAAAGTGAGGAAGAATCCCATGACTCAATCCGATACAGTTTTAACGCTTTCTGCAGGGCCATCCCAGCTCCTTTC
>NZ_JBFEGN010000106.1:0-9468 GCF_047228825.1 Siminovitchia jepli | reverse complement strand
AGTAGGAGGGGAATCAAACAGTTGGGTCAAGAGATCCTTTGACCCATCTAACTCGGCGAATGCCGAGAGACTATTTAAATAAAAGGAGGATGAACATCATGGCAATATTTAAAAATAAAATGATGATAGCCTCAGGTATTCTTACACTCTTATTGGCTGGTTGCCAAAGCGGGGGCGAAACGGAGAATCAAGCACAACAGGACTCCCAAGTGGAAGAAAACACTGAGCAATCTGCCCAAGAAGAAGGGCAGAATATGCATGAGATGCATAGCGGTTCCGGAGAGGTACCGGAAGGACTGAAGGAAGCTGAAGATCCTAAATTCCCTGTTGGCAGTACAGCAATGATGCACGCTGACCATATGCCCGGCATGAACGGTGTGGAGGCAAAAATTAGTGGGGCCTTTGATACGACCGCCTATGCAGTCACCTATACTCCGACTACCGGCGGTGAACCAGTGGAAAACCATAAATGGGTCATCCATGAGGAACTAGTCGATCCGGGAGAAGCCCCCCTTGAAGAGGGGACAGAAGTAACGATGAATGCAGATCATATGGAAGGCATGGATGGAGCTACCGCAACCATTGACTCCGCCGAACAGACAACTGTTTATATGGTCGACTTTACGCCAAAAGACAGCGATCAGGAAGTAAAGAACCATAAATGGTTAACAGAAGATGAATTGTCAGCAGAATAAAGAAAGGGTTGTACGGAATCCAAAACAATTCCTTACAGCCCTTTTTCGTGTTTATTTCATGAAATTAGTATACTTCTACCTGCCCCATCATACCGTTATCTTCATGCTCTAAAATATGACAGTGATACATATAGATGCCTTCTTCTGGAAAGGTGACAAGTAGTTTTACTCGTTCACCCGGTTCAATTAATACACTGTCTTTGAATCCTTGCTCATTAGGTGCCGGATCTTTACCGTCCCGTGAAATGATTTTAAACTGGGTACCGTGGATATGGAATGGATGTATCATCCCACCCATCGGATCTGGTTTATTGTAAACCTCCCAGACTTCTGAGACACCTTTCTCCTGTCTTAAGTCAATCCGGTCGGGATCAAATTTCTTCCCATTGATCGTAACCATGTCCATCATCCCAAACAACTCAATCTCTTTGGAGACAGGTAAGTTTTTCTCCTCCTCTGTCAAGAAGGATTCATCAGATGTCCATGATACAGAGGAATGTTTCGCTGCTTCACCCTCAAAAGCCAAATCAAATGGAAGCAGAACGGTTCCTTCCTCATCGATTATGGAAACAGACTCATTAGAATCCATTTTGGAAAAATCAATCAGGATTTCAGAACGTTCTGATGGAGATAACGTAAGCTCATCCGTTTCAATAGACTCATATAACAACCCGCCATCCGAAGCAATTTGAGTGAATGAAGCACCATTGCTCAAACGAAACGTATAATTTCTTGCGTTAGAGCCGTTGAGGATTCGAAAACGCATCACTGGTTGAGTCACTGTCAGTTTCGGATTGACTGTACCGTTGACAAGTGACACATCTCCGATTGTTCCATCACTGTTCATGAGCTCATCATAATTCAGTTGGTGGTTCTTATCAAACAGACGGTCCTGGAAAATGAGTGGTATGTCGTTCATGCCATAGCTTTTCGGAAGACCGGTAGAATCCTGATCCGCTTCTTCCACATAGAGCATCCCAGCGAGTCCTTTGAATACTTGTTCGGAGGTTAACTTATGCGGGTGCGGATGATACCAAAGGGTGGCTGCAGGCTGATTCGCTTTTAAGGTGATGACCTTGCTTTCTCCCGGCTGCAGTTCATCGTGAGGACCGCCATCCACGGACCCCGGTACTTCAAGGCCATGCCAGTGGAATGTCGTTGGTTCATTCAACTGATTGCGGACCTTCACTTTTACGGTTTCTCCCTCTTTCAGCCGTACAGTCGGCCCCAACAAATTCCCATTGTATCCGTAGGTTTTGGTTGGAGATCGATCAAAGAATTGGGTCGTGCCTTCTTGTGCGACCACCTCATAATCGAAGTCTGAGCCCTTCTGTTTTTCCAACAGAGGCGGGATTACCAACTCCTGAGTTCCTTCGGAGTCTTGAAGTGGGGTCACATTGTCATGGTCCATGTGCCCCTCCATACCTTCCATATCCCCATGGTTCATATCCATATTTTTTTCATGTTGCATTTGCCCATGCTCCATGGTTTGTTCTTCTGATTGTTGTTCTGTTGTGGTGTTTGTGCAACCCGCCAATATTAGCAACAGGCCTACGCCTGCCAATATATTTCTTTTCATTTCTTCTCTCCCTTGTTAGTCATATCTATGTTGCTCAAAGGTCCACTTCGTTTTTCACATTTTAAACTTCCAGTAGATGCGATTTACTAAGAAATGTACGAATTGGCAAAAAGCAACCTTTAAAACATGTTACTCCTTCCCTTGTCATCTGTTCTCTAGCAATAATCATACCGAACTAATATCAAGAAATTATGCAAAATCCTGTACGGATCCGTTAACTCATACGATTTATTTTAAAAGAGGGTTGAACTCTCAATGTAAGCGCAGAACCGACTTTGCTTTATGTTTCATTAATATAATTAACTGTTTTTGTATGCAATGGAAAAAAACAAAAAGAGGATGGGACATAACTAGCCAAAGCAACAATTATAAAAGGTTCCAACCATCGTTCATAGATGGTCGGAACCTTTTATATTGGGTATTTTTATACCTGCATGGCACATTGGTTGTTCGCGGCAGTGTACTTTCTCAAATTCACCGCCATGAACGCAAATCCTAATTCGTTTTTCACTTTCTCTTTACCCCTTAAGGATAAACGGGTGAAACGCAAATTAGCCTTCAGGAATCCGAAGACTGGCTCCACATCAATTTTACGTTTTCCGTAGATTTCCCCAGTTTTCTCTTCTGAAAGCTTCTGTCTGATATATTCTTTTTGCTGTTCCCACTTTTCGTTATATTGTATTCTCCGGTTGTGGCCATCTTTTGCTTTGGTACACTGGGAACGTAGCGGACAATCTGAACAGTCCTCACATTCATAGACTTTAAACGCCCGGGTAAAACCTTTCCGGTCTGTCCGGTTGGATATGTACCGAAACGTCAACCTCTTATCATTCGGACAGGTGAAAGAATCACTCTCCACATCATATTTCCAATTGGCTGTGCGGAAGATGTCCCCCCTATATTTTTTCTTTTTCTCTTTCCGGTACATGCTATATGTGATGAGAGGGATCCGGTTTCGATTCGTGATTACGTCTTCATAATTTTGTTCGCTTCCATATCCTGCATCCGCAACGATATAGCCGGGCAACTCAAAAAAGCCTTTTTCAATCTTATCTAAAAAAGGGATGAACGTACGCGTATCTGTGGGATTGGGGAATACATCAAAGGCGAGCGCATATTGTCCTTCTGTTGCGACCTGCACATTATAGCCTGCTTTAAGCTGACCGTTCTTCATATAATCATCTTTCATGCGCATGAAAGTGGCATCATGATCCGTCTTGGAGTAGCTGTTGCGCTCCCCGAAAATCTCCATGTCCCTTTGGTATTTCTGCTTTCGCTCCAGAAAATCCCGGAATTGTTTGCGGTATTGTTTAGGAGCTTTGCGCATGGAACGCATTTGCTTACGTTCACTCACATCTTCGCTTGCTTCTATTTGTTTATCGTATTCCTCCACGGTCTCATCTAGCTTTTCGATCACTTTGGCCAGTTCCCCGGTGGTCAGTTCATCCGGGCTTTCGCGCTCTATTTCCGGAATGATCTCGTTTTCCAACAATTCCTCATACATCTGGTTCGATTTTTCTACCAGGGCAGCACTGTATTTTTCAATCGCCTTACGCCAGACGAACGTAAATTTATTGGCGTTGGCTTCAATTTTGGTACCGTCGATAAAAATGGCTTCCTCGTCAATCAGCTGTTCCTGCACAAGCTGGCAGCGAAACTGGACAAAGCACTGGCGCAGCAGCTCTTTGACCTCGGGATGGACGCGAAATCGATTAATCGTACGGTAGCTGGGTTCATACCCTTAGGCTAGCCACATCATTCGCACACTGTCCTGGAGCAGTCCCTCTATCTTTCTGCCCGAAAAGACAGATTGCGTATAGGCACACAGGATCACCTTCATCATCATTCGCGGATGGTAGGCAGGACAGCCGGTTTCACGCAAAAAACCGATAAAGGCTTCGTCAGGAATATTTTCCACCACCTCGTTGACGGCATAGGCAATGTCATTTTCCTGAAGTTTTATTTCCAGATCTAGCGGCAAAATAACCTGATTCATGCTATAATGCTTAAACATAAGGATACCTCCGGTAAATTTATTGTGTAGGAACTTTAATTTTATCAGACGGTGTCCTTTTTTGCTGTCTAAAACACAACAAAAAAGAGTGGTATCTTCACCAACTCATGTAGGTGTGTGCCACTCTTGTTTCTAATTCACAGGTTTAACTGGGTTTTGTCCCAGCCCCACTCGTTATCTTTTATTCATCCTAGCTTTCCTTCCTTCGCTATATTCGTCCAGTTTTTACCGCCATCTTCAGTTGTAAAGATATCGTTGGCATAGGTAATGATTACAATTTGTTCTGGATTGTCATGGTTTGCCGCAATAAACATTATAGGGTTGTTATCTGCGAGATCCGGAATAGTTATTTCTGTCCTGCTGCTATCTGATATAGTTTGGCTGTATAGATGGTTGCCTTTGTCATTTAAGGCAGAATAAAGAACAATATCATCAAGCATGAATACGGCTGGCACCATGAATGAGTCAGTGATAAGCTCAAAGTTATTACCGTTATCTCTTGATAGATAAAGACCGTCCTTTGTTGAGACGGAAATGATCTCTTCTTTTATAGGGTGAGCAGAAATGCTGCCAATTGAATCAGACTCAATCCCGGCAAATTTGCTTGATTCCCAGTTTTTCCCTTCATCCAACGTGTAATACATACCGGTCTCCAGTTCTGAGTTGGGCTCCTGATTTATGACATAGATCGCTTTAGAACTATATCCGGCTGTTAAGTAATGAAAATCAGACTCTCCGTAAAAGGCAAGCTGATCAAGTGTCTTGCCTTCATCTGTGCTTTTAATTAAGCCAAGTGGATTTTTTAATTTTGAACCTTCCGCAGGATGGCCGCTTGAATAAAAACCATCTTTTATCATGCTAAATCCCATATAATCATGGTTATTTCCATTAGTGGCATACCAATTTTGCCCATCATGTTTCTTGATTCCTGTATGCGTGGCAATATACAGACTATCCCCTGCGAAGCCGGCACCATGGATATGGTCTATTTCTTTATCAGTTTTTTCATAAGTAAATTCTTTTGTTTCCTGTGAGCAGGCCGCCAATAGGAATACGGTTGCTAGCGCTGAAACGATTAATTTTGTTAACTTCATTTTTTCCTCCTGTGTATCTAAAAGGTTATTCATTTTCCCATTTATAGCCTACTCCCCAAACTGTTGTAAGGTGGTCGTCAATTGGGAATCCTGCATTTCTCAATTTGTCACGTACATTCCGAATATGAGAATCGATTGTTCTGTCTTCTGTTCCTGCTTCAAGTCCCCAAATGATTGTCAAAAGCTGCTCCCTTGTGAAGACACGGTTAGGATTTTTTAATAATAAACCAACCAGGGAAAATTCTTTAGGCGTAATCTGAATTGGCTTGCCTTGATAGCCTAGTGAGTAGGAATCCGGATTCCATGTCAGGCCGTTAAAGCTTATTGTTTTATCTTCTTGCAGTTTGGTACGTCTAAAAATGGCTTCTATTCGGGCCAACAGCTCACCTGAGTCAAATGGTTTTGTTATATAGTCGTCCGCCCCGGTACTTAGGCCTTTCACGATATCGGATTTATCTGTCCTTGCCGTCAGCATGATGATCGGAACATCCGAAACCTCCCTGATTCTTTTGCAAGTTTCCCAGCCATCCATGTCTGGCATCATCACGTCCAAAATGACGAGTTCACACGTTTTCTTTGATAAATAACTTACTGCCTCTGCTCCCGATGATACAGGGACACATTCATATCCAGCCGGCGATAAATACAGCGAGATCAAGTTTCGCATCCGTTCTTCATCGTCTACAATCAATATCCTACGCATAATTTTACGATTCACCTCTTGCTATGATGGTAAAAGTGGTTCCTTTATTGATCTCACTGTAAACCTCTATTTCCCAATGATGGGCGTCGACTATTTCTTTTACAATGGATAATCCAAGCCCAGTACCGCCCAATTCTCTGGAACGTGATTTATCAACTCGGTAAAACCGTTCAAAAATGAACGGAATATCATGATCCGGGATACCCTTTCCCTCATCGTGTATGGATATCTTTATCTCTGTATCTTTTTTAGATACTTCTATAGTTGTTATGGCCCCTTTAGGAGAATATTTTCTAGCATTCTCCAACAAATTGAGAATGATTTGTTCAAACCGGACAGGGTCAGCATAAATCTGAATATTTTCAGGGCATATAATAAGTAAGTTTTTGTCTTCTTGCTTGAATGCCGGCAAGGTTTTTTGCGAAATTCTTTTCAATGAATCACTGACAGAAAACAACTCTTCTTGAATGCTAAAAGTGTTATTATCCAATTGGGCCAGCTGCATCAGTTCGGTTACGAGGGTAGTCAGTTTTGTTGATTCTTCCGTAATGACATTTAAATAACTCAAACGTTCATCTATACCAAGGTGCTCTCTCTTGGCAACCTCTGCATATCCCTTGATATAGGTCAATGGTGTTCTTAGTTCATGTGAAATACTCGCCAAAAACTCATTTCGTTCCGTTTTTAAATGGTTTAGTTCATTTGATAGGAGTTGTATGGATTCGGCAAGTTCTCCCAATTCATCATTGCTTTTATTTTCAAGTTGAATGGAAAAATTCCCTTGGCTCAACTCTTTGGTCGCTTCCTTCATTTTTATAAGTGGCCCGGCGATAATTCTTGAAAGAATTAAGATAATAATAGCTGTTACAAAGGCAGTTGCAATCCCGGCAATTAGGAAATGTCTGTTTAACTGTTTGATTAATTGCTTTAATTGGCTTGTATCCTGGAACATATAAACATATCCTTTATCGACACCTGTTTCAAAAGGGGAGATGGTGGCAATATATGAACCGGATTTCCAGTTATCCTCAATTACTTGTCCATTTCTTGGGATATTCTTTTTTTCTGCTTTTAATAAGCTGCGAATTTGATTGAATTTATCTGTAGAAGAAATGATCACTTCACCTTGATCGTTAGTGATTACTACCTCTGTATCAGATTTTACTTCCATTAATGCGATATGGTGGATTGTCTCTTGATTGTAGTATGTTTCCAATACGTCACGATGATTGTTTCCTCTGGTGACTAATGCAGAAAGCTGTTCATCAATTCTTGAGTGAGCAATTTTCTGATGCAATAAAAAAAACAAGCATACTTCCATCGTGAAAATTAAACAAAAAAAGAGAATACCAATTTTTATCGAGATTTTTCTCAAATGAGACACCACCCATTGTTATTCTACAAATAGAATATCGAGAATTTATGCAGAAAGAAAGACGATTTCCTGTAGTATAATTTCTATTTTTTCAAGAAGAGTGAGTGGGAGCTAATGTTCAGCTATAGCCACCCTAGTATAAGATCTTTCAGGGTCAAATTAGACCCAGACTACCTGATAATCGAACTTTTATGTTCATTTATTTGAACCATACTTTCATGATTATTGCACTCCACAACAAAACCGGCCTCACAAGGATATCCGATTCAGTTATTATTTCTAAAGTTCTCCATTTGCAAAGATCCATGACAGCTTGTGAACGTCCAGCAATATTGATCAACAATGACCTTTAAAAAAATGGACCATAAATGAATTAAGACGCATTCCTTATTACAGAAAAGCGCCCAATTGTTGAAGAAACTAACTTAATTTAGCAACAGTATTTACATTTTTATTTGTTCCTTCTTTAACTTTTTTAAATCTGAAAAATAAGAATATAGCTCGAATATATAGATCAATCGCTATAGAAAGCCAAACTCCTGCAATCCCCATTTCAAAATGAATTCCAAGTATATATACTCCCATTACACGAATCAACCACATTCCAATAGCTGTGCTATACATCGGACTTTTCGTATCTCCTGCTCCTTGTAATGCTCCTGCTAAAATTAATCCAATGGCTAATGCAGGTTGAGCAAAAGCATCTATTTTTAGTGCAGTTACTACCATATCAATTGCAGTCTGATTATCTGTGAACCAAGTTGCCATCCAAGATGATAGGAAAAATAATAATACCCCACCAATGGACATTATAAAAATACCAATAATAGTCGTTAACATCCCATACATATATGCATCTTTATGGTTATTTGCCCCAATACTTTGTCCAACTAATGTTGTTGCTGCAATGGCCAACCCATATCCCGGCATATAGGAAAAAGTTTCGATATTTCCTGCAATTGAATGGGAAGCATAGACATCAGCCCCAATCTTGAGTATCAATCCAAAATAAAGTACCTGTCCAAACCGCATAATTAAACGTTCAATTGCTGTAGGAGTAGATAATTTTAAAATAGACAAGGTACCTTCCCCTGAGGAACTCCCAAATAATGAAAAAGACACTATTGATCGTTTAATATAGAAAAACAATAGAAGTGTACCAATGATTCGTACTATGACTGTTGCCAATGCGGCCCCTGCTACTCCTATTCCTTCTATTCCAAAGATCCCAAAAATTAATACATAGTCTAATCCTATGTGAATAAGATTAATCCACCAACTAACCTTCATAGGAGTTTTTGTATCACCAGCAGCTCGAAGAATACTGCCAAAGGTAAACATAAGCGAAATAAAAATAGAAGGTATGGCAACTATACGAAAATAAGTGACTCCATCTGCTAAAACTTTTGATTCTGCTCCCATTAAACGGAGTAGTGGCTCGCTAAAAAAGAGGGTAATCAAACCAAATAGCAGTCCAAGAATGGATGATAAGATAGTGGATTGCCGAGCAATGGATTTCGCTTTTGAAATATCTCCTGCCCCGATACTTCTGGCAATAAGAGAAGATGTTCCTACCCCTATTGCCATAAAAATAGCAATATAGACAGCTAATACTGCATTTGCCACACCTACCGCGGTGACTTCATTTAAACCTAATTTGGCAACGAATAAAGTATCTACAAATCCAACCAAAGTCTGTAAAATATTTTCAATCATTGCTGGGACTGCTAAAGCAATGATGATGGAAAGTTTCTGTTTAGTGGTTTTATCTTGAATTGTAACATCTTTCATTTTCAGGACTCCCTACTGAATAAAACTGTTTGATTTTCCATTCTTTCAACCCTTATTCCATCTGTTTTCTAGCTAAGCTTGGAAAATTATTTAGCGCCAGGCGGATTGAAAGTTCATAGTTTACGATCATAATGTATCCCGTATGAGTAAAATGTTTGTGGGCGAATAGTTGTTCCTCTCATTTGAGGCCTAAGTGGGGTTTGCTCTTACGAAATGA
>NZ_JBFEGN010000105.1:0-9539 GCF_047228825.1 Siminovitchia jepli | reverse complement strand
CTTCAGCCTGAAATACGACTTTAGTCGTCGACATTTATGTCAAAATCCACCTGCTTTGAGCAGGTGGTCGTTTAAGAGATCGCCATAGAAAATTAGATGGAGGAAAGCAAAGGTGAAAAACTATTTTAAATTCGACGAATTGGGAACCAATTATCGGCGAGAATTTATCGGTGGTTTAACAACGTTTTTGTCAATGGCTTATATCCTGATTTTAAATCCGATCACCTTGTCGCTCGAAACGGTCAAGGATTTGCCTGATGCACTGCGAATGGATCATGGTTCCGTATTTGTGGCAACCGCTGTAGCAGCTGCCATCGGCACTTTATTGATGGGCCTGCTTGCAAAATATCCCATTGCGCTCGCGCCGGGCATGGGCTTGAACGCGTTTTTCGCATATACAGTCATTTTGACGATGGGGATTCCATGGCAGACAGCCTTGACGGGCGTTTTATTCTCGGGACTCATTTTTGTTATCTTATCATTGTCTGGTGTACGGGAAAAAATCATCAACTCGATCCCCGCTGAATTAAAGCTTGCGGTTGGATCGGGAATCGGTCTGTTTATCACGTTTGTCGGTTTGCAAAACGCAAAAATTATCGTTGGCGATGAAGCTGTACTGGTCGGCTTGGGGAATTTAAGGGACGGGAACGTCGTCTTGGCGATTGTCGGGATTGTGATTACAGTCATATTAATGACGCGTGGCGTAAATGGCAGCATTTTCTTCGGCATTTTGATTACTGGCGTAATCGGCATGGTGACCGGGGTTGTACCCAAGCCTTCCGGAATTGTGGGGCCTGTGCCGAGCATTGAACCAACATTTGGGGCAGCTTTAGAGCCGATTTTCAATTCGCCTGGCGAAGTGTTCACACTCCAAATGCTTGTTGTCGTATTAACATTCCTTTTCGTCGATTTTTTTGACACGGCAGGTACGCTTGTTGCTGTAGCACAGCAGGCGGGTCTCATGAAAGGAGATACCCTTCCGCGGGCCGGAAAAGCATTGCTGGCTGATTCCTCCGCAACAGTAGTGGGCGCCATTTTGGGCACGTCCACAACCACCTCCTATATTGAATCCTCTGCAGGGGTTGCAGCCGGGGCCAGGACAGGTTTTGCGAGTATTGTAACAGCCATTTTATTCCTGTTGTCACTGTTTTTCTATCCGCTCCTTGGAGTCATTACCTCGTCTGTTACTGCTCCGGCATTGATCATCGTTGGTGTATTGATGGTGTCCGGAATCGGAGGGATTGATTGGAAAAAATTCGAAATCGCCGTTCCTGCTTTTTTTACAATCATCTCGATGCCATTGACCTATTCCATTGCGACCGGGATCGGCATCGGCTTTATTTTCTATCCAATCACGATGTTGGTTAAAGGAAGGGCAAAAGAAATTCATCCTATTATGTACGGATTTTTTGTCGTCTTCCTATTATATTTCATCTTTATTTTTTAATCGGCTTTTGCTTGCGGAAAAGAGATCTCCTTCTCTGCAAGCTTTTTTACATACTGCCCATAATAAGGAGCAGATAAGAAAAATTGTCGATCCTATGAACGATCTTTTTCAAGACTTACAATTAATGATATGATGTCTCATATAGTGTTCTCCGTTCTTGCGGCGGAGGCTTTTAGATATGGAGGGTGCCTTACATGCCAGGAAAAACAGAATTGCAAAATCAGGAAATGATCATGGTATTGGACTTCGGAAGCCAGTACAATCAGTTGATTACCCGAAGAATACGTGAATTTGGCGTATACAGCGAGCTTCATCCGCATTCGATTACGCTTGAGGAAATCAAAGCCATCAATCCGCGGGGGATTATTTTATCGGGCGGCCCCAATAGCGTATATGGGGAAAATGCTTTTCGCTGTGACGAAAGGATTTTTGAATTGGGCATTCCTGTGCTGGGAATCTGCTACGGGATGCAGCTCATGACGATGCACTTTGGCGGCGTTGTTGAAAGAGCAAAAGGAAGAGAATATGGAAAAGCAACTATTCAAGCAAGAGAGGGGTCTTCTCTTTTTAAAGGACTCCCGACAGATCAGACCGTATGGATGAGCCATGGAGATTTGGTTAAGGAAGCTCCTGAAGGTTTCAGCATAGATGCCGTTAATCCTTCCTGCCCCATTGCAGCGATCAGCAACGAAGAGAAAAACTTTTACGGCGTCCAATTTCACCCTGAAGTCCGCCATACACAGTTTGGAAATGAACTTTTGAAAAACTTTGTGTTTGAGATTTGCGGCTGTAAAGGCGATTGGACGATGGAAAGCTTCATTGATGTTGAAATTGAAAAAATAAGAAAAGAAGTGGGAGACAAAAAAGTGTTGTGCGCACTGAGCGGCGGTGTCGATTCCTCGGTAGTTGCCGTCCTGATTCATAAAGCAATCGGCGACCAGCTCACTTGTATTTTCGTCGATCACGGATTGCTCAGAAAAGGCGAAGCGGAAAGCGTCATGAAGACTTTCCGTGAAGGCTTCCACATGAATGTCATCATGGTTGATGCAAAAGACCGGTTCCTATCCAAACTGAAAGGTGTTACGGATCCCGAGAAAAAGCGAAAAATCATCGGCAACGAATTTATTTATGTGTTTGACGATGAAGCTGCAAAGCTGAAGGGAATTGAATTCCTTGCCCAAGGCACGCTTTATACAGACATCATCGAAAGCGGAACAGCCACGGCCCAAACGATCAAATCACACCATAATGTCGGGGGATTGCCCGAGGATATGGAATTCAAATTAATTGAGCCCCTAAATACATTGTTTAAGGATGAAGTGCGGGCGTTGGGAACGGAACTCGGCATTCCTGATGAAATTGTTTGGCGTCAGCCATTCCCGGGACCAGGCCTTGGCATCCGGGTGCTTGGAGAAATTACCGAAGAAAAATTGGAAATCGTCCGCGAGTCCGACTACATTTTGCGTGAAGAAATTAAAAAGGCCGGACTGGATAAAGAAATTTGGCAATACTTCACGGTGCTTCCCAACATCCGAAGCGTCGGCGTCATGGGGGATGGCCGCACATACGATCACACAATCGGCATTAGAGCTGTCACGTCGATTGACGGCATGACCTCTGACTGGGCACGGATTCCTTGGGACGTTCTCGAAACAATTTCCACCCGAATCGTCAACGAAGTGGAACATGTCAACAGAGTCGTTTATGATATCACAAGCAAGCCGCCAGCGACGATTGAGTGGGAGTAGGAACACGCGTTCTTACTTGGCGGATAAACAGCGTAGATATTGACGTTAAGCTATCCGATAAAAAACGGTACAATCAAATACGTTTTAACGCGCAACTATAAAAGGCGTCTCTTTTACTTTTAATCGAGTGAAAGGGGCGCTTTTTTTCGTTATGAAAATAGTCGAAGCTATCAAAGAATTTGAGTTCGAACAACAAGTAAATGGATTGTCGAAAAAGTATATAGCACTTTGCCAACATCGTTTAAATAGTTGGAAAACGTATATGATTGACGAACTATTCATCGATGAAGTAGACCTCGTAACAGAACGCCATATCAAGCTATTTATTCGGTACAGGCAGAACTTAGGTCGTGAGAAGAATATTACGATTAATAATCGGCTGGCTACGTTAAAAGTGTTTTTTAAGTTTCTCATCGAAATGGAGGTCATTAGTAAGGAGAAAAATCCGATGGCCAATATAAAGAACCTTAAAGAAGGCCGGACGGTCATCTCTACATTTACTGACGATGAGGTTAAACGGATAATCGACTCGACCGGCTCGCAGACGTACAGTAACATTCGCGATAAGACGATACTTATATTTTTATTCGAGACGGGCGTTAGAGTCAGCGAGCTAGTCGGGATAAGGAATAGCGACGTATTTCTCGACCGCATCTTTATACGTGGCAAAGGCAGTCATGAGCGCTACGTCTATATTTCGAAGAAGATGAGGCGACAAATGAAACGTTATGAAAGAGCGAAGAAACTACGTTTTGAGCATTTACCGTCAAGCATGGTCGATGACTATTACTTTTTGAATCAAGAGGCGGACGGAATGAGCCGGTCTAATGTAAACAAGATACTAAGACGGGCGGGCACTAAGGCGAAGGTACGCGAGGAAATAAGAT
The DNA here is from genome assembly GCF_047228825.1 of Siminovitchia jepli. NCBI lineage: Bacteria > Bacillati > Bacillota > Bacilli > Caryophanales > Bacillaceae > Siminovitchia > Siminovitchia jepli. Next base: position 5,457 of record NZ_JBFEGN010000105.1, on the reverse strand, counting down.
GCAGTCCGCACGATTGCCGGCACTACTTCGCGCAAAAGCAGATTAAGCAAGGTATCGACGTTTATTCCTTATCGCGCTTACTCGGACATAGCAGTATCGACATTACCACGCAGTACCTAAGAGGCTTGCAGATGGACGATATTATCGACATTGGCCGCAGGACAAGCCCATTACGAGATATTCCGATAAAACTAATCTAAATAAAAAAAAAAGAGTCCTCCGACAATCAAGCCGGAAGACAGCGTACAAACCTGCACCAACAGGTTCAAACTATAATTCAATTAACGTTAGTATATCGCAAAAAAGGCGAATATGCAACGTTTATTTAAGTGCGCGCTGTCTATCGATGGAGGACTACCGTAAAGGAGTCCGTTAATTATGCAGTATCTATCCGACTATCAAACATTCGAAAATAAGCAGCAATTAAACGAAGCAATCAGCGCACATATTAGCGCTCATACATACGATCTAAACGACACGGCCCGCGATGTCTTATTAATGCTTGCGCGTTACAGCGTCAAGTATCCGGGCGTGGCTCACTTAAAAACGGCTACAATCGCGGCAGCCATAGGCAAGACTGGCCGTACTATTCGGCGTGCAATTGCGAAGCTGATCGAGTTTAATATCATCGAAAAAGTAACGGTCATGCGCGTAGTTTCCGGCGGCTATGGTGCGAACATTTACCGCATATTGCCTTATGTTGTCCAGTCGTCAATGTCCGCTCGGTCTAGCGACGTAACGCCTACGGAAACAAGCGTTGAGCCGTCCGAAAATGAGAACGAACCTATTACTTATTTAAAACTAAATAATAATCTTACAGATACGTATTCGGACGATTCCAAGCCGTTTTACGTGCGATTTAAAGGCTTCATACATTCGACTATTGGCGAAGGCAATCAGCCGCTAGTCAGTCGCTTATATGGCGTTTACAAGGCGCATTCTACACCGCTACTGCGTGGACAAGCCTTCGATAGGCAAGACGTAGAGGAAGTCGGCTATCGTGCGTTACATGCCGCTGTCATGGCTACAAAGACGAAGAATATCCGCAATCTGCCGGGCTATTTTAATGGCGTAATCGATCGGATGCTTGACCGGTTATATTTCGAAACAATGGCGGACATGGGCGGATTGCCTGCGCCGTAACAACGTATGTAGGCGTGTGTAATCGTTCACCCCCCCCCTGAAAATTTTCAGTAGGGTTTACCGTCGTCACAACGTATATAGGCGTGTGTATTGCTTCTTGTTTGCGACAATTTGTCGTAATCAACTCGTATCGTCACAACGTATATAGGCGTGTATATCGCGACTCCACACCGGTGTGGGTCACAACGTACATAGGCGTGTGTATTGCTTCAACCCTATTTCGGAGTACGTACTCCGTTTTGAAGTCACAACGTATGTAGGCGTGTGTATTGCTTCTTCGTTTCCATGTCCTCCGATTTTCGGAGAAGATCGTCACAACGTGCGAACATGCTGCAACTACTCAAGTAATGGGCGGATTAAGCCCGCTGTTATGCGTTTTCCTTAACGCCTATCAACGGGTAGCAGGCGAGGCGATATTCGAGATTGGTAGGCGACTAAAGCACGTTAAGGAGAACGACCTGGCGCACGGTGAATGGGCGAGTTGGTGTGAAGGTACAGTCGGTATTGATAGGAGTACGGCGAATAAGTTTATCCGAGTGTACGACGAATTAGAAGATGTGGGTACGTACCCACGTTTAGGACTCCGAGCACTCTACGAAATAGCAACCCTGCCGCCCGAAGCGCGCGAAGTCGAACATGAATTAAGCAACGGTACGACGAAAAAGCCCGAAGATATGACCGTCAAAGAATTACGCGAATTAAAGAAGGCTTTAAAACAGGCGGACATCGAACCGCCATTTTGACGGTTTGCTATTTCCTCGCCTAACTGCTCGTATAAAGCCGTCTGTACTTCCGGCGATAAATGCGCCAATTGTTCGCCCGCTGTCGTGCCTAGCTTGCCTGCGGATACTAGCCGTTGTAGTTGCGGTATGAGGTCGTGGAGTTTCATAAGACGTTGCGTTGTCTGCCTAGTCTCACCGATAAACTCCGCTAAATCGGATTGGGATTTTAAATGCCTATTATGGGCATTTCCTCTCCCTTCGACATACTCTCCTTTTTTCTTCCAGTATTCTTCGAGGAATTTAAGTATTCGTGAAACTTTAATCGGGTCAGTCTCCGCCTTTCCTCTACGCTCCCAATTATCCGCGATAAGTAAGTATTCCGCTTCGTCTTCGTCGACATCCAACATTTGATACGGAACTTTTTCGAGTCCTAAGTCGCGGGCGATGCGTAAACGTTGGTGTCCGCTGATTAATGATGCAACGGCTGTAAAGTCGCTGAATTTGACGCTATATAAGAAGGAATGCGTTACTGCTTTAGCGAGATACAGCGACATTATGCAACGAAAATAAGAACGATATAGTCAGCCTTCGCGTTCACCACGGACAGCCTTCGAAAACTCGGGGAGTCCGATTTACTACCGATTGATCGGAAATTAGCGCATGACATAACGAATATATCGAACAAAAACGGATTATTTCGTGCGCTATAATGAAGGAACTATTTCGAAGTTCTTTAGTAGACTTTAGTTATCTTGCGATTTAGGCTTCCGATTAGTTCCGATTTTATGCCGTTTTTCATCGGTAGCTATCGGTAATTTATCGGACTTTTATCAGCCGCAAGGCGTTTACGCGCGACCCTTACAACGCTTTACAACTCCGATATACCGAAAACGAGCGCTTATATAGAAGAAACTCGAAAAAGGCATCGGAGTAGATGGGAGTTTGTAAGCCGTTTGACGCTTCCGCTCGGCCAGTCTAACGCTTTGATAATCGTATTAGTTATATATAAGTTATTAGGTTCAAAAACGTACACATCGTCTAAAAGTGTTAACTTATAGACTTTCGCAAAACACGCCGGAAACTATTCGAAAATACCGCTTGAAACCGTCTAGAAGTTAGTCTATAATTAAAAGTATAAAATATAGCAAACTTTTAGACGGAGGTTATCGGATATGAAAATCGGATATGCACGGGTATCGACAGTAGGGCAGGACTTAGAAACGCAAGAGGCGATATTAAAGGCGGAAGGCTGCGAGCGTCTATATGTCGAGAAGGTTACGGGAACATCGACAGCACCACGGAAGGAACTCGCTAACATGATCGACAATGTACGGGCAGGAGATACGGTGTATGTAACGAAGATAGACCGATTGGCCCGCTCGATTACCGACCTTAATAAGATTGTATCGGAGCTTAACAATAAGGGCGTAAGCATCGTATTCATTAAGGAGAATATGACGTTCCAAGCTGGCGATAACGTAAGCAGTATTAATACGCTACTATTCAATATACTCGGTAGCTTTGCGCAGTTTGAACGTGACCTTATCGTTGAAAGAACAACCGAAGGAAGGGAACGAGCGAAGGCGCAAGGGAAGCACATGGGCCGACCAGCAAGCAGTAACGAGCGAGATATACGTAAAGCTATCGAACTAATGAATGATCGCGAGAACAACGGACTAAGTGTAACGGACATATGCAAGTTGACAGGCGTCAAGCGTGCGACATTATACGCAAGAATGAAGGAAGAAAAGACAGTCGAAAAATAAGCGGCTGTCTCTTTTTATGTAAGGCGGGAGAATAAAAAAAAAGACCGGCGGGGGGGTATATAACGCTGGCCGGCCGCGCCAAGTAACCTCGACTAACGCGAAGTATAAAAACATCTCGATACCATAAAATGGAAATGCGAATACCAAAAAATTTTCCGCCGGAATTTTAAAAGTCGAGGGGTTAGCGATACCCGGCGGGGCCTCCTTTTTCGTAAAGCGCGCACCTTCTGGCGTTTTGATACGGGATATTTCCGAACGCTTTGGCTTTATCAGCGTTTAGACGCTTTATCTTCGATTCTACGGTCAAATATCGGGGGTATGCCCGCCTTTTTAGAAGTCGTAATGTTTCGCTAGTGTAATAGGTATCGTAAGGCATTGAACGTCTAAAAAGACGGTTATAAGCCTAGTTTAGTCCTTCGTCAATCCTTCGTCGATATACGCCTGCTGTTCGGCTCGATTGCCCGGATTCCAAAGCTCGCTTTCGTGTTCGAAAATGATTAACTCGTCCAATTTTTCGATACCTAATACTTCCGCAATACGTTCGACATGTTCGCGGTTGATAGTCGTTCGCAAGTTATTCGCAAGCTCACTAATTGCAGCCGGCCGAATATTGGTCATTTCCGCAAGCTCTTTCTGCGATATGTTCCGCTCTTTTAATACTTCTTTTAATCGTACATGAATTCGTAGCGGATCGCGTTCTTTTTCCCTACCTTCATTATATAGCGCAGCCAACGCCTCTTGTCCTTTTTCCATACCGATCATCTCCTTTTATTGGATTATACATTAATTACGAAAAATCGTAAATTAACGCTTGACATTACGATATAGCGGAATTATACTAGAGTCAAGAAATGAATTACGATATTACGTAATATATGAAGGAGGGGTCGTCAAAATGGAATTAATGTCGGTATTGTTTGCGACATTCGGAACATTCTTTATCGGTTACTTTATCGGAAGTATAAAGGAGGGCGAGGCGGAATGAAGCAAGCTAGACGTATAGCATGGTACACGCGCAAGGTCGCCGCATGGGGCGCCGTACATCCGACAAAGCGAGACGATAGGCACGGGCGAAGGGGCAAGCGGTTGATCGAGTATAAGGCAGCGTTAAATAAACGGTTGAAAGGGAGCGGTTCAAAGTGAACGAATTGAGACTAATATCTTATCGCAGGACTGTCGTAGGATGGTACAACTTCGATACGGAGGCAGGCGCTACGTATAATATCGAGCCGGAAATATTTCGGGAAATAACAGGCGTGAGTAAAGAGGCAGTACTCGGCTGTGCAGAAGTCACCGAGAAGGAACTACGCACATTAACAGCGGCGGCCAAGCTCGTAAAATTGCCGGATGGCTTCGAATGGGTTCCGGCGATATAAGATACAGCCCGATGATGTGCCGTTACTATTGGCGGAGTAACGGGATTTGGCCACGGAGGGCAAACGTAATATGCGCGGCCTATCGACTGGCACTCGGTAGGGATTTGGCCCGCGTGATACATAGGGCGATCGGAAATGGCAGCCGGTCGTCCTGTTACAATTCATTCTTAAAGCCTGTATTATTCGCTGGAATTTTATGGATACAAGGAATTGGGACATAAAAATTAAAATATTTGTAGGTCTTTAGACTTGTTTTTAGCGATAATTATTATAAATATTCACATAATAGACATAAACTGTGGGACTTTTGTCATTTTTTATCCTAAAAATTGGAAAATAAAATTACTATTAGTGAGAGGACTATTCTTTTTTGAAAGATAAGAAAGTATAAAATTTGGGTCTACCACGGTCATTTTGACTGTGGTATTTTTGTTTTATGGAGAGGAATAT
>NZ_JBFEGN010000104.1:0-9836 GCF_047228825.1 Siminovitchia jepli | reverse complement strand
CCCCATTGCCCGCGCTGGTACTATTTCACTGATAACGGGCAAAGGAACGGACCCCCATTGCCCGTGCTGGCACTATTTCACTGATAACGGGCAAAGGAACGGACCCCATTGCCCGCGCTGGTACTATTTCACTGATAACGGGCAAAGGAACGGACCCCCATTGCCCGTGCTGGCACTATTTCACTGATAACGGGCAAAGGAACGGACCCCATTGCCCGCGCTGGTACTATTTCACTGAAAACGGTCAAAGGAACGGAATCCCATTACCGATCTTTTCGGGTATAGAATACGAATAGTCAAAAAAGGATGGGAGACCAATGACCAGACGCAATGGCTTTTTGTCAGATTTTAACGTTGCATTCAAAAGTTCATTTTATATAGAAGTCTTTTCTATACACGGGTTTTCTCTTCTATTCCCAATTGGGCAATGATATCGAATACCGCGGTTGCATCCTGCTGCCCTTTTTGTAAATACTCGGCTATTTGGTATAACTGGCGGGCTGATTCACTTGCCATTGTCGGAATGCCGGCGTTTTCGGCCAAATTCCGATAAAGATTCAAGTCCTTCTTCATATTAAAAAGAGAAAATGTCACTTCTTCCGGAGTATTCTTGAATATATTAGGCCCAAACACCTCCATTACTTTTGTTTGTCCGGAACCTTTTTGAATGATGGCTGCCATTTTTTCTTTCGAAACGCCGGCTCTTTCCCCGGTCAAAAGCGCTTCACTTATTAAGGAAATGATGCCTCCAACAATCATATTATTGCATAATTTTACAATTTGGCCGGCTCCACTCGGGCCTACATAATGTATATTTGTTCCAACGGCTTTTAAAATGGGCAAAATGGAAGGAAACTTTGCTTCACATCCGCCAACCATGATGGTTAGTGTACCTTCATCCGCTCCGGCAGGACCTCCGCTCAAAGGACAATCAAAATATTCCAAGCCATACGCTTGTGCCTTTAAAGACAACCTTCTTGTCAATGCTACGTCATTGGTACTCATATCCAAAATGAAAGCACCCTTTTTCAGAGCGCCGAACGCCCCTTCTTCCGGATCTATCATTAGTTTTTCTATTAACTGCGGCGAGGGTAAGGACAAGAGCAGGACATCCACTTCTTTTGCCATTGTTCTGATATCTTTTTTGGCATTTGCCCCCATACTGACTAACTTTTGCACGGCCGCTTCGTTAATATCGTATACAGACACGCTATAACCTTTTTTTAACAAATTTTTGGCAATCCCCGATCCCATCAAACCACAGCCGGCCACTCCAATATTTTTCAACGTGATCTCCCTTTCTAGCTCAGGCATTTTTAATGCAGCCGGGAACAGAAGCTGCGCATGTTATGCGCAGTTCCCCCCTTCTTTTAGAAAAATTACGGTTTGATATAGACCGTTTTGTAATCTGTCCAAAAGTCCAACGCGGTCGAACCTTGTTCGCGCGGGCCGATGCTGGAAGCCTTCTTTCCACCGAATGGATATTGGTTTTCAAAATAATTGGAAGGAATATTGACATGTGTGACACCTGATTCGATATTTCGAACAAAGTGAAACGCTTTTTTCAAATCATTTGTATAGATGGTGGACGAAAGCCCAAATTCGCTTTCGTTCGCCAATTCCAACGCTTCTTCGTACGAATCCACCGTTGTGATGCCTATGACAGGCCCAAAAATTTCTTCCCGGAAGATGGTCATATCCTTTGTGACATTGCTGAATATGGTGGGGGCGACAAAATACCCCTTGTCCAATCCATTTTCTGTTAATCTTTTACCGCCATATTCAAGGATGGCCCCTTCTTCAATGGCAGAGTGTACGTAATGTAAATAGGTGTTTAATTGCCCTTCATCTACGACGGGGCCATTATCAACGTTCTCCCCAAATCCGTCGCCGATCACCAATTTCTTGGCCCTGGAGACTAATTTTTTCGTTAATTCCTTTGCGATCGATTTGAGGACGATGACACGGCTCGTTCCTGTACAGCGCTGCCCGTTATCCAAAAACCCGCTGATGACCAGATTTTCAACGGTTTCGTCAATGTTGGCATCCTCCAAAATAATGGAAGGATTTTTGCCGCCCATTTCTGCCTGCATTTTTGCTCCTCTTGTACTGACCGCTCTCCCTAATGCCAGTCCTACATCCGTAGAGCCGGTAAACGACACCGCTTTAATTTTCGGGTGGTTCCCGATTGCATTGCCAATCACACCCCCTGGGCCGGTCACCATATTGATGACACCTGCCGGAACGCCCGCCTCTTCAAACAATTCGATAATTTTCACACTGATAAGCGATGTATTGCTTGCCGGCTTGAAAACAACCGTATTCCCTGCGATGATCGCTGGCGCGATTTTCCAAATCCCGATACCAAGCGGAAAGTTGTATGGGGCAATTACACCGACGACGCCAAGCGGCTCACGAACCGTATAGGCAAAAATATCGCTGTTGTGCGAGGGAACTGTTTCACCTGTCAGCCTTGTCGCTTCACCGCTGAACTGTTTCATCGCCTCGATTGTTTTTTGCACTTCTCCCCTGGCTTCGCGGAGAGATTTTCCTACCTCTTTCGTAATGAGAATTGCCAGTTCTTCTCTTTTCTCTTCCAGTAACCGAATTAATTTGAATAGCACATCTCCCCTTGTTGGGGCAGGGGTATTAGCCCAATTTTTGAATGCGTTTTCAGCAGACGCAATCGCTGATTCAACATCCTTTTCATTCGATTGCTGAAAATACCCCAATACTTCCTCCGTATTGGCCGGATTGATGCTTGCATATGTTTCATTTGTACATGATGATACCCATTGGCCGTTTATATAATTGTAATAAATATCGCTCATTAGGCGCTCCTCCTTATCATTGTGGTTTATATCATCGTAAAACTTAAGATTCACAAAATAAATGTGGCAAGCAACAAAAATCATTAAGATTTTTTGTTGCTTGCCACATACAACCGAAAAGCAATTACTAAATCAATCCAGTCTTTTTCATTATTAAACGCAATTTGCAATACTTCTTCTATTTTTTTCAAACGATAGTAAAGTGTATTAGTATGAACATGCAATATTTCAGCCGTTTTTTTATGGTTTTTGTTCATCTCAATGAATATTTGCAATGTATCTATGAACGTTTCATCAAGAGTATGGAGCCGCTGCAATTTATCCTTCATGAACAAGTCCAATATTTCTTTATCCACCTCATATAAAAGACGCTCTATCCCCAAGTTTGCATACTCGACGATTGAAACATTATGCGATTTGGCGTAACCTATGGAACGAACCGCTTCTTGATAAGAAATCGATAAGTCATGAATCGTTGTTTCCCTGCCGATGCCATAGTATATGCTATTTTCACTTTTCCCTAAACGTTGGATGCTGTTGACCAATTCTTTTATGCTGCTCTGCTTACATTTCGGTATAATGATGATTAATTGAAATGCGCGGGTAAAAATAAGACTGGGAAGACCAACAGCATGTGTAATCTGCTCAATAGATTTGACAAATCTTTCTTTGTCAAGCAAACGGTCCGCTTCCCATAACGGTTGATCTTTTCCCTCCAAAATCATGCATTGGACCATCCAATCCTCATCCCACTTGACATAGCGCAAGGCGTGCTGCAAATTCCTGCCCGAGAGACCTTCCAGCAACTGATTAAAAACTTCTTGCCGAAAGTGAATTTCCTTTTCGTAAATGGCATTATCTTTAATAAGCTCCAAGGCAATCGAAAGACTTGCTTGCTCAATGGCAATTTGATCCATTTCGGAAAACGACGGAAACGGCTTGTCCAACATCAATACGCCAAGAATGTCATCTCCCCTTCTGATCGGAAAAGCATTGGCCCTGTCTTCTTCATTTATGTTTGGATAAAATGCAACGGATGATGAAATCATTCTTTCCAACAAAGAGATGACATTCTTGATTCCCCTCCCCTCTATAATCAATTGGTAAAATTGGTTGTGTATGGCGATGGAGCGCTTCAGCAATGTATTTTTCTCTTTTAAATTTTTATATACATTTGCGTTGTCTATGGCAATGGCGCTCTGATCGGCAACCACCCCAATGACTTGCATGTCTTCCTCCGTAAACACGCCATTTCGATTGTAATTGTTGACGGCAACTACGCCTAAACAGCGGTCTTTATTGATGATTGGCACGCAAAACATGCTTCTGATTTTCCTTCTTTTTACCCCTTCATAATAATGACGATAATTTTCATCCGTCATATTCTCCATATATTCATCTATTTCTTGCTCGGAAGTAAATAATTTTGACTTTTGCTCAATAAAAATTTTACCCGTAATCGACTCTCCAGGAGAAAACGCGACCTTTTTTAAGATTTCTTTGTCAACGCCCTCTCCTTTCGCAAATTTTAATTTGTTCGCTTCTTTATCATACAAATAAATAATAAGGACATCAGACACATCGATCAATGCTCTCGCTGCAACAATGACATGGTGCAAAATTTCCTCCAACTTTAAAGACTGGGTTAACATCTTGTTGATTTCCAGCAGCTTATTTGTCTTATAATTATTCATGGTCTCACCTCTTCTATACAAAGAAGTATATCATTGTACAGGCTTTTGTTTGGCAGGCGAAAATTTCCAATAGTCCAAGCATCGAATTTCAAAGGGGCTGTCCGAAACTCGATTTTCGACTTTGGACGCCCCTTTTTTCTGTTCAAATATTGATATAACAGCATTTCTTGATTTTTTAATTTTATGGGATTTGTCCTTTTTAGACAGCCTCTTTGAATAGCAGGCTATATGTTCACTTTCTTGGCAGCAATATGTTTTACCGCCTCAATGGTTCTGTCAATATCATCCTTTGTAATGCCTCTATGTGTAACAAATCTGATCCTAAATGGACCGGAAGGGTTTGCGAGAATATCAAACTTGTTTAATTGTCTAATAAATTCTCCTGCATCCACCCCCAATTTATCAATAAAAAACATGATCATATTGGTTTCTACGCCTTCTGCATCAATATCGATTCCATCTATACAGGCCAAACCTTCAGCCAGTGCTTTCGCATGAATATGGTCCTCTTGTAGACGGTCCACCATTTCTTCCAATGCGATAATGCCGGCAGCACCAACGATCCCAGCCTGCCGGGTTCCCCCGCCCAACATTTTCCGCCACTTTCGGGCTCTTTTAATATATTCCTTCGGACCCGCTAAAATGGAGCCCATCGGGGCACTTAATCCTTTGGATAAACAAAATTGAACGCTGTCCGTATATTTTGTCATTTCTTTCGGATCAACACCCAAGCCAATTGCCGCGTTAAATAATCTCGCACCATCCAAATGTACAGGAATTTGATACTGTCTGGAAACCTGAAAAACTTCTTCCATATAGCTTAAAGGAAGAATACGCCCCCCGGAATCTCCATGCGTGTTTTCCAGACAAATCAAGGCAGTGCTGGGACAGTGAACATCATCTTCCCGAACGGCAGATACAATTTCGGGAATAGGCATCTGTCCGTTTACCCCTTTTATTGTCCTTGCCTGAACACCGGCAATCGTCGCAAGTCCGGCCGTCTCATGATAGAATATATGTGAATGTTCTTCTAAGATCACTTCATCCCCGCGCTGTGTATGTGATAAAACGGCTACTTGATTCCCTTGGGTTCCGCTTGTTACAAATAATGCAGCCTCCTTTCCCACTATTTCAGCAGCAAGCCGCTCCAATTGATTGATCGTCGGATCCTCGCCATATACATCGTCCCCTACCACAGCGTCCCGCATGGCATCACGCATTTTCTGAGTGGGTACAGTCACTGTGTCACTTCTTAAATCTATGGGCATATAACAGTGCTCCTTCCAAATTCATTCTTAGTTCCAATACTAGCAAAAGTGAATTTGATAGCCAAAACAATTTTTAGTTTCATGCTTATACCGCTCATGGGAAAACCAAGCGAATAACCATCATGGAAACAATTCCCGCCACTACAGTTCCCAATAAACTGCGTGATACAATAGCCACTGCAAAAGTCGGTATTGCCGCCAGCAGCTCAAGATTTTTATGAAAAAGCAGCTTTCCATCCTGCAACATCAGTTCCTGTCCAACCAACGCTGCCATGACTGCGATTGGAACATAGCTCAGCCACCGCATTCCCCAATCAGGCAATGTTATCCGGCTTAGAACAACAAGCGGCAACACCCTCGGAACAAATGTCACAATGGCTGATCCCAAAATAATCAACAGGATATATAAATTTATTTCCATTTTTCCACCGCCAATCCGACTGTTGAAGCAACTATTATTGCCACGATGACACCTGCGCTGCCTGCTGACACTAGGCTTATTCCTACAGCAATACCAGCAGCACTGATGGCAACAATGATGTCGATAAAAATTTTCCTGCGGCTTGCCATCATCAACACCAAAAGTCCGATAAACATGGCCGCCAACGCAAAATCAAGGCCGAAATATTCCGGATTTGTAATCCATTGTCCAAGAATGGCCCCTGCCATATTAGCGAAAGCCCAGTTTAAGTAAGCTGATATATTTACACCATGCATCCACTTTTCACTGATATATTTCTTATTTGCTGTTTCATTCATAGCAACGCCAAATGTCTCATCTGTCAGCAAAGCGCCTATGACCGCATTCTTTAAAGGACTAAGATGACGAAAATAGGGGGATAGTGCCGCACTTAGCAAAAGGTGGCGAAGATTAACAAAAAATATCGTCACAATAACGGCAGTCGCGGATGCGTTCGCCGCAATCATCCCTGCTGCAATAAACTGGGCTGATCCAGCGTAAATCAGCAAACTCATAAGAGTAATTTCTGCTACACTAAGCCCTGCGGTTTTCCCAACAACCCCTGCTGCAAATCCAATACTCAAATACCCCAATAAAGTTGGCAAACATGCTTTCACACCATCCCAAAATCGATCTTCCTCTTTCCAAATCACACTGCTTTCCGCCTTCATCTTTTCACCCCAAACTTCCAACTGTTATAAATCTATTTGTTGATAATGCCATTTTACAACGATCTACTATATAACAATCAACTTCTTTTTATAACAGTTGAAGGAGAATCAGCATGTTTATTGAATGTCAACGTAAAGTTGAAATTTCGCTGTATATACTTATCTAAGCTGTCCAAATCCGTTCCGGGCTTCTGCAAGACGGTTTGCCATTACCCTTTATCAAAACAGCTAAAAATGCCGGAGCAAGATGGTTTTATTTAATCAATTTCTGTTCATCTTTTTTAATAAACCCGTTACTTAATGGCGATATGAATTTCAATTTCCCCATTCGGCAAGTATTTTTCAAAATCATATGTATAAACTCTCTCCAATAAGCCCGCTTCTTCTAGTTCCCATATCCTTTTCCAAGTTTTCACGACCCCAAGTTTGTCACTCGTATCCACCTTGAAAATTTTGTATTTTTCGTTTTTCGGTATTTCAATAAAGGATTGCCCATAACGTCCTCAATGGCAACGCTTAATGAATAATCGCCTTTATAGTTGCTCTCATAATCATAATAAACGCCATAAATGCTGCTCTGATGCTGTTCCAGATTGCGATAGGCTTCTTCCCACATCGTTTTGATTTTTCCCATCATTTCCTTGTCGTTAAAATTATTTGTTCTAATGCTGTTAACTAAAAATAATTTCATTTTGATCCTCCCTGGCTTCATTCATTCGGGCGAAATGGCTTTCGGGTTGAAGTATATTATCTCATGAATTTTATACAATTGCTTAGATTTAAAATCGGAACTCATTGTCCAAAATGCTAATAATATTCCCGTATTAGTTGCGAGTATTTCTGATTTTTTTATTAGTTGAAAAGTATCTCATATAGTTGATAGTATTCCATCCTTAGTCGCGAGTAATTACGAAAATTTCGAGAGTATGCCATGCTTAGTTGAAGGTATCTCATAAAGTGGATGGTATTCTATCATTAGTTGAGAGTATTTCCGATTTTTCGATAGTATTCCATCCTTAGTCGTGAGTAATTACGAAAATTTCGAGAGGATTCCTGCTGTAGAGTCATTCATCCAGTCGGAGTGGAACAGTGATTCTTATCTCGAATGATGACTGATTGCCTCTTTGGAGCAAGCTTTTGTTGAGCAGGCATGATATATTAAAAAAGCAGTCGAACAATCCTATGTACTGGGAAGTGTATTAATGAAAATAATTGTTTCGTTAATCGTTGTTTTTCTCATTTCGTTTTCGCTTATCTTTATATTGGTTTTCAAAGGGAATCAAAAAGAACCGGAGCAAGAGAAGTTAAACTTCTTTCTCGTTATTTTGGTTACATTTTTAATTGCCTTATTTCCAACCGCAGCCATTGCACTCATTTTATTTGCATTGTTTGGCTCGGTAAGCGCAGTTAATATGTTATTTTCATTACATATCAGCAAGAACGAGCTGATCATGCTGGCAATTGCTTTAATCGTATATTTATTTACTATTGATAATTTAATAGAAGTAATAGTGAAACATATAATAGGGAAAAACATACTTTATTTCATGATTATGTTGCTGATAAGGATCCTGGCTTCTTATGCGATCGGAAAAGCCATAGGAATAAATCAAACCAATAGCTTCATGATTTCGTCAGGGGTCGCTTTCATTATCCTTTTAATTGAAGTTTTATACCATTTAAGAGAAAGAAATGTATACAATGAGTAAAATACAATGGTGGGCCGAAGCAGGTCGTCATCCAGGTGGGGCTCTCTCTTCCAATGAGATCTTTAATTTATATATTAAACTTAAAAAAGAAGAACAAGCGGTGATCAGTAATAATCACCTCTTGTTCTTCTTTCACCATTTCTTACAAACGGCAATAGCAACAAAGCCTTTTTAGTGGAGGAGCAGCGCGGCTTTTTTCGGACTTCATACAAAACACCAAATAATCGCAATGATTAAGTTTACGCTTCTAATTGCGCCTTACGAGGTTTCTTTGCAATAAGTGAACAAATTAAGCCGACTAAAGGAAAGGTTAAGGTGACAAGTATGACAGGTGTATAACTATGGAATAAGTCATAACCTACTCCAAATGGAAGCGGCCCTAAAGAAGAACCTACAACGCCCATCGTTACCCCGACTCCATTTATACTTCCAATATACTTACGTCCAAAATAATTTGGCCATATCACATTTAAGCTGATCCTTTCCAGCCCATTCGCATTCCCCAAACCGTTCCGAACAAAATGGCCATCCAAAAACTATTTGTGACAAGTAACATCAAAAGTAAAATAACTTCGATTATAAATATTGCCAGAAGAAGATAATTTGTTGGAATACGATCTGTAATTATACCTGAAATAAAAGACATCGGAATACCGACCATTGCCATTAAACTCAGAACCATTGCCGCAACCGCCGGAGACAATTCATTGCTGCCAAAAATGGAAATAATATGAAATGTTATTCCTGTATTTACCATTGCAGGGATTCCTACACAAATAAGAATTGCCCAGAAAGCCCTCGTTTTCTTAGCCTCATTTAACGTCCAGTCTTCATCTGCTTCTTTTACGACTGCAGTCCCCAGCAAGGGTTTATATTGCTTTGCTTTTGATGTTATAAATCCATCCGGCTCCAGACCGATATCCTCAGGTCTATTACGGACACCCAATAACGCTATGGGCACAAACACAACCAGCAATAATATTCCCCAGAATTGCCAAGCAAACCGCCAGCCCCAATGATCAATCAACCATGTATTCATAATGGGAAACAACATTGCACTGGTAAAGCTCCCCAATGTCATGATACTGAAGGCAAATCCTCTTTTTTTAATAAACCATTGCGCAACCATAAAAAATAAAAAGCACAGTCAACCCTTAATTTTTCGAACGCAAACCTATTAACTAAATATTCAGATATAAGATT
>NZ_JBFEGN010000103.1:0-10072 GCF_047228825.1 Siminovitchia jepli | reverse complement strand
CGACGCAGTGAATCAGGATTCCTTTTATTAAACAAAACAATTCAAATTTCTACATTTATTGATATGCGGAAGATGGGCTATAAAAAAACAATAGCGTTCATAAAGCCAAAACTCCAGACTTCCCCTTTCCGGCAAAAAGTAGTCCTCAGCGTGTTGATAGCTGACCGAGAATGCTTCTTTTTGGTATTTACTTCGAAAATGGATCGTTTTCCCCTCTTCTTCCATTTCCATCGAAGCATGCCGATATGGAAGAAAAGCCCCCATCCGGCCACCCCAAACAGGAAGCCGCTTGCTTGCATCCAAACTGAAAAAGTAATCCCCGGCGTCCCCTTGTATGTCACGTATGTTCTCACATTCATTTCAAGGAAAGAGTGAATAAACGGGAGCGAAGGGAGCGAAGGCAGCCACCGCAGCCGTACATTTGTAGCCTTAAAGGGCGTGATGCCGATCCAGCCGATTCCGTCAAACAAATCGATATCCAATGAAGACGGAACGTGCTTTCTCAAGATTCGTGATGAAACGGGCCAATGGCAAAATAGCAAATGATGCCACGTTTGTGTCATGAGCCATGGACCGCTCGGCACAGGAAACGGGCGTTGGGACGTTTCCAAAAACTCATCATGCATGCAATAAATTCCCCTTTCCACGGGCTTGTTTTCTTTCTTATTCCCTCAAACAACTTGCACTACACAATATCTTTTAAATGACCATCGGCGGGGCATTATGGAAATAAAAGGGAAATTACCGGCCTTTTGATACATTTCTATCATACAACTGTTACATAAATGAAAAATACTCTGCTATTTTGTCGTGTTATGATGAATTTACATCAAAAAGAAAAAAATGGAGTTCCAGGGGGAAATTGCTGGAATGTCGACTGTCAAAAAAACGATTTTGTCATTCATTGCCATCGTCATGCTTGCCGTCATTGCCAATCAACCCAATGCGAGCGCAGCCGCCAAGCCTGCAGGAAGCGCAATCGTACAAGAGGGGAAAAAATACCTGGGTGTACCGTACCGTTACGGAGGTTCGACACCACGAGGTTTTGACTGTTCAGGTTTTACTTCCTATACGTTCAAAAAGAAAAATATCTACATTCCGAGAACCGCCCCTGAACAATTTAAAAAAGGGAAGGCGGTTACAAAGAAAAACTTAAAAGCCGGTGACCTTGTCTTTTTCAAAACAACATCCAAGAAATCTGTTTCCCATGTCGGCATCTACATCGGAGGCAACAAATTCATCCATTCCGCCGGCAGAGGCGTGAGCATTACATCGATCAATGACCCATACTATTGGAAATCCCGCTACGCCGGTGCCAGAAGAGTATTATAAACCTTCCATTTACATAAATGACAGACAGGCTTGGTTGCTGTCTGTTTTGTTTTGGGCTTTTTTACAGTATCCTGCATATGGATAATTTGTAGTCAAAAGCCCCATTTGCGGCCTGCAAGCCGCCGCCACCGTCCATGCATGGGACAGGCTTCCAACTTAACCCGCGTTGATGACAATACCCATTGTTTAATGGAAAGCAAACATGCATTTAGATCCAGCCTTTTTCCTCCGCCAAGGCTATTGCTTCAATTTTATTTTTCACGTTGAGCTTTTGAAAAATTTCAGACATGTAATTGCGAACTGTCCCCGAAGATAAAAACAATTGGCTGGATATTTCTTTTGCCGTTTTCCCGGATGCCGCCAGTAATAAAATTTCCTGTTCCCTCCTCGTTAACGGATTGTCCTCGTTATATGAATTCATGACCAGCTCCTCGTCAAATTCCCGTTTTCCTTGCATCACGCGGCGGATGGATGCCGCCAAATCAGCAACAGAGCCATCCTTTAATAAATACCCGTGCACACCGGCTTTTACTGCCCTTTCAAAATATCCGGGCTTGGCGAAAGTGGTCAATATGATGACCTTGCAGGACGAACCGTTTTCCTTTAATTCATCGGCTACATCCAGACCGCTTTTGAGCGGCATTTCAATATCCAGCAAACAAATGTCAGGCTCAAGCTTTTCGATCAGCCGGCTTGCTTCTTCCCCATTTTCAGCCTGCCCGACGATTTCCATATCCTCTTCAAAATCCAACAATGAACCGAGGGCTCCCCTTAGAATCCCCTGGTCTTCCGCAATCACGATTCGAATCATTCGGCTGCCCCCTCCTGATCTTGTTTCAGTATAATCAGCACTTGCATCATGACCGTTGTTCCGCCGTTCGATTGAATGTTCAGTTTCCCATCAATGAGACTCAACCTTTCCCGCATTCCGTTCAATCCGTTACCACTCATCTCCTGTTGTTCGAAGCCCACCCCATCATCATGAACCTGAATCGTCAAATTGCCGCGGCTTCTTTCAATCTGAACGGTACAATTTTTCGCTTTACTATGCTTGACAACATTTGTCCCCGTTTCTTTCAGGCACATGCCCAAAATATTTTGCTGCAAAAGCGGAATATCCGAGAAATCCTCTTCTCCTTTTACCGTAAAATCTATCCCGGCCGTGTTCATAATCCGCTTCATATTCGCAAGCTCTTCTGCAATTGTAATGGCACGCATGCTGGAAACGAGCTCGCGGACTTGGCGCAATGCGGATCGGGACGTCATTTCTATCTCTTTCGCCTCCGCCTTGGCACGATCCGGATCCTTTTCAGCGAGCCTTTGAACGAGCTGGCTTTGCAGCGTTATGAGGGAAAGCGTATGGCCAAGGGTATCATGCAGATCCCTGGCAATTCTGACCCTTTCCTCCCGCTTGATAAATGCCTTGATTTGTTCATTGGCTTCGTCAAGCTGTTTTTCCAATTCCATCGATTTATTCATGGAACGGATACCAAACGGCGAAACGAGCATGATGACAAGAAACGGCAGGAAAAAAAGAATGTTGACCCCCTGAACGATTAATATGATCGCTCCGATCGCCAAGGCTGCCGCCAGCCCTATCAAACCATAATAAAATTGCTTTTTATTGGGATACCATCCAATGAAATGCGCCGAAAAAAAACCCAAAAATACATGATACGGACTATACCATATCGTTAAAAGGATCATAATCACAATTTGTACACTTAACCAGAAGGTGAACGTTTTTTGCGTTTCCACCTGGCTGTACAGCTGTCTGTAAGTGACGAGAAAAAGGAAAAGCAAGCCCCAGCCGAAAGCGGCTTTCCAGCCGTCTGTTTGGGATACATAGTAGGCCGGCATGGCTAAATAAATGACGAAAATGTATGGAAAGAATCCATACCTTTTTGGGAATATTTCAAAAGCCCTGCTCATATTACACCGCTTCCTGTCTCCTTCTTATATAAGTCGATATTATCATAAACAAAACGAGGTAAGCGGATAACATCACAATATTCATCCAATCAGGCGCATTTCCCCGAATGATGGCCCAAGCACCGTTCCCAAAGTGAAATGCGGGAAGGGATTTTCCGATCCATTGAATCATTTCAGGCAATATGTCCATCGGCATCCACATGCCGCCTGTAATCGCCAAAGTGAAATAGAGGATATTGCTCACGCCAACGGCTGTATCAACTTTTTTCATGGCACCGATTAAAACACCCAACCATAGGAACGGAAGCGAACCAAGCAATATCCAGCCGCCGCTTAGGACCCATTCTCCTAATGAAAGAGTAACTTCGTTAAACAAGGCCCCCGCAGTAAAAATCACCAAAATCGAAAACACATGCACAATCGTCTGGCCGACTATTTTTGCGGAAAAATACGTATAGCTTGATAGGGGAGTGACCCGCATAAAAGTCGTCCACCCCTGCGCCCTTTCTTCCACCAACCGGATTCCCAACGTCATAATGGAGCTTCCCATGACGCTGAACGCTGTCATGGACATGAGAAAGTGGGCATTCCATACAGGATCGTCATTTCCAAATTTCATGACTTTTGTATAGACAAAATAAAATAAAATCGGCATGATCAGCGACCAAAAAATATAATAAGGGTTACGGAACATTCGAAGCATTTCCGCCTTGCTTTGTTGAATGAATATATTCATTTAGACGGCCTCCTCTTGTGATGCGGTCAATTGTTCAAAGGCTTCTTCCAGTTTGCCTTTTTCGATTTGAATATCTTTTACAGGCAGGTTTTCTTTATAAATGATGGACAAAACAGCGTCCGTATCGTCCGTCATGATGTGTACGCGCCCTTCTTTTTCGATCACTTCTGTAACAAAAGACAATTTGAGAAAACGACCTTTGGAAAAGACCTCGCCAGCGACGAAGGAGACAGATTGTTTTGTCATGTCCCTTTTAATCTCTGCCGTTTTTCCGTCGGCAATGATGCTGCCGTTCTTGAATACAATCATTCTCTCTGCATAATCATCCGCTTCCTGCAAGTAATGCGTTGTAAAAATAATCGTTTTCCCTTCGCTGGCAAGCTCTTTGACGGTTTCCCAAAATAATCGGCGCGATGAAATATCCATCCCGACCGTCGGCTCATCAAAAAACAGCAAATCCGGATTTCCCGCCAAGGCCAACGCAAAAGCTACCCTCCGCTTTTGCCCTCCGGACAATTTTTCCGTCCGTCTCTCCAACTCATTCTTTTCAAGCCCCGTCAGCCTGATTAAATGATTCATCGGCAACGGGTTCGGATAATAGCTTCTGAATAACTGGATCAGCTCCTTCACTTTTAAACCATCCATCAAGCTTACTTCCTGGAGCATCACACCCATTTTTTCCCGAACCTCTTTATTCTTGGGATCCTTTTGAAAAATGGCTGTTTTCCCTTCCGTTGGGCGAAGCAAACCAAGCATCATCAGCATCGTCGTTGTCTTTCCCGCTCCATTCGGTCCCAAAATCGCCACCACTTCGCCTTGTTGAATGGAAAAAGAAACTTGATTCACCGCTCTTTTCCCATTGAACTCTTTTATCAAATCAATGATTTCCACGATCTGATTCAAATCCTCACCCCCGTTTATCTTAACTCCATTGTATACAGCGGCTTTCGGGCATATCAGTAGCTTCTGTCATGATTTGAGGTGACAAATGTCATGAAAAGGCTTTAAATTGGTATTCGGCATGATCCGAAAAAAAATAATTTACGATCCAAAACGGAGACTTTACTGTTCGATTTCACTCATTTTCGATCCGAATCGATCAGTTTACTATCCGTTTACCGCCGTTTACGAGCCAAATCGTAGACTTTACGAGTCGAGACAAAACGCCCCCCCGTTTCGGAGAGGGGCAAAAATTAATTCGTTTGGGCAGCGAGTTGGGCTTGCCTGATTTCTTTTGCGGCCTGGACCATATTTTTTAAGGCTGCAATGGTTTCCGGTTCCTGCCTAGTTTTGAGTCCGCAGTCCGGGTTGATCCAAAATTGCTTGAACGGGATTATTTTTAGTGCGCGGTTGACGTTTTCTTTTATTTCTTCAATGTCTGGAACGCGCGGGCTGTGGATGTCGTATACGCCCAGTCCGATTTCTTGATTGTATGTGTTTTTTTCAAATGCGGAGATGAGCTCCCCATGGCTTCTTGATGTTTCAATCGAAATGACGTCGGCATCCAAAGCGCTGATGGCGTCAAAAATATCTTCGAAATCGGAATAGCACATATGGGTATGAATTTGTGTACTGTTTTCCACTGAAGCGGTGGCGATTCTGAAGGCACGGACCGCACGATCCAAGTATTCTTTCCATTTATTTTCCTTCAGCGGGAGCCCTTCCCTTAAAGCAGGTTCATCGACCTGGATAATGGCGATGCCGTTTTCCTCAAGGGCTTCAATTTCACTGCGGAGCGCTGCCGCAATTTGATCGAGAACATCAAAACGGGAAATGTCATCCCTCACAAAAGACCAGTTTAAGATCGTGACCGGTCCCGTGAGCATGCCTTTCACCTTTTTCTTGGTAAGCGATTGGGCATACACGCTTTCCTTGACAGTGATCGGCTGTTCAAATGAAACATTACCGAAAATGATGGGCGGCTTGACGCATCTGGAGCCGTAAGACTGCACCCAGCCAAACTTCGTTACGAAAAATCCGTTCAGTTTTTCACCGAAGTACTCGACCATGTCGGTCCGTTCGAACTCTCCATGGACCAAGACATCGAGCCCGATGTGTTCCTGGATGGCAATCCATTTTTTCATTTCATCTTTTATATACTGCTCATATTCCTGATCCGTGATTTCGCCTTTGCGCCATTTGAGCCGCTGCTTTCTCACTTCTGCCGTTTGCGGCAAACTGCCGATCGTCGTTGTCGGCAATACGGGAAGCTGAAGCTTTTCTTTTTGTAAAACAATTCGCTCGTCAAAAGGCAATTTGCGTTCAACATTCAGTTCGGCTATCACCGCCTGAACCGCCGTTTGCTTCCGATGCTTGGATTCGTTCAACGCGGCAATGGCTTTGACACTGTCTGCAATTTCTGCCTTGATGCTCCCTTTGCCGCTACTCAATCCTTTGGCGAGAATGGCCACTTCATCCAATTTTTCATCGGCAAAAGCAAGGGCGCCTTTTACGACCGGGTCCAACGTATCTTCTCTTTTTGTGGTGACAGGAACGTGCAGCAATGAAGAAGACGGCTGAACAATGATCCTGTCTTTGCCGACAATTTGGGCGATTGTTTCCAGCAGACCAAATGCATCATTCAAATCGCGGCGCCAAATATTTCTGCCGTCAATAATACCGGCTGCAAGAAATTTATTCTTCGGAAAACCGTGGCAGCGTAGCAATTCAAGTGAATCCCCATGGACGAAATCAAGCCCGATCGCAGCAACCGGCAAATTGACAATGTCTTTATAAGAACTGATAGATTCAAAATACGTTTGAATCATGATATTGATGCCCGGCACTTCCGCGGCAATCGTTTCATATACTTTTTTCGCCTGGACAATATCCGCTTCCGACAAAGCCGTCGAAAAGCTCGGTTCGTCCAATTGAACCCATTTGACCCCGGCTTCTTTCAATTCTTGTAAAACTTCAATATATAACGGAAGAAATTCCTCAACCAATTGGGGGAATTCTTCTTCCTCGTAACCTTTGCCGAGCTTGATAAACGTGATCGGCCCCAAAATGACCGGCTTTCCTTCAATTCCCAATTCGTTTTTCGCTTCCTTATAAAAAACAAGCGGCCGGTTTTCGACCAATGAAGGCCTGGATTCATGAAATTCCGGAACGATATAATGGTAGTTAGTGTTAAACCATTTCGTCATTTCAGAAGCGACGGCATCCTGCACCCCCCGGGCAATCGCAAAATACGTTTCCAAAGCGGTCAGGGAATCCAGGGCCTGGAACCTTTTCGGAATAACGCCAAACATGACAGACGTATCCAGCACTTGGTCATAAAGTGAAAAATCCCCGACAGGAATCAGATCAATTCCTCTTTCTTTTTGCTTTTTCAGGCCTTCCAGACGTACTGCTTTTGTTTGCTGCAACAGCTCTTCTTCGGTCATTTTTCCATTCCAAAACTGTTCCAATGCCTTTTTCCATTCGCGCTGCTCCCCGATTCTTGGATATCCCAAGTTTGAACTCCATACTTTTGCCATGTTCATTCCTCCCATTTTTTTAAAATGTAGATAAAGCATGCTGCTTTTCGATCGTTTTTTGTTGAATGTATTTCGTTAATGCCACCGTCATTTCGTAACGGATAAACGGGGTGATCAAATAAATCCCATTGAAATATTGAATGGCAGTGTCGATTAATTCCTTGGCGATCGCCAGCCCCTCCGCTTTTTCGGAATCCGCTGCTGCCATTCTCTTTCGCGTTTCATCCGACAATTTAATCCCCGGCACTTCATTGTGGAGAAATTCCGCATTTCGTGCTGAGACAAGCGGCATGATTCCGATATAAATTGGTGCTTTGATATGCTTCGTCGCTTCCCGAATCCCGGCGATTTTTTCTTGGCTGAAGACCGGCTGTGTCAAAATGTAATCTGCGCCGCAAGCCATTTTCTTTTCCAAACGCTCCACGGCTTTTCCGATATGGTGAACATGGGGATTAAAAGCGGTTGCTACATGGAAATTTGTTTTCTGTTTCAGGGATTTGCCGGAAAAAGAGACTCCTTCGTTAAACTGCTTAATCAGCTTGATGAGATCAAAGGATGTTACATCAAAAACAGACGTTGCCCCCGGAAAGTCGCCGATTTTCGTCGGATCGCCCGTTATGGCCAAAATATCGCGGATGCCCAATATATGCAGGCCCATCAGATGGGATTGCAATCCGATCAGGTTGCGGTCCCGGCATGTGATATGGACGAGCGATGGCAGGCCGATTTTTCGCTTTACGAGCGAAGCCATCGTTTTATTGCATATTCTTGCAGATGCCAATGAATTGTCGGCAAGCGTCAGGCCATCCACACCTGCTTCTTTTAAAGCCCTCGCCCCCTCGAAAAATGTCCTTGTATCCAAATGCTTCGGAGTGTCCAATTCAACGATAATAGATCGTTTCGTTTTCACTTTCTCAAATAAAGTCAGCTCATCATCCTGTTTTCTTTCGGCTATTTCGAAGCTTTCCTGCCGCTTCACCTTTTTCTTTTCAAGCGGCTTCAACCTTTTAACCCCTTCTTTCAAAGCCTTTATATGCTCCGGCGTTGTTCCGCAACAGCCGCCTATTAACCGGACGCCTTCGTTTCGAAAGTGAAGGGCAAATGTTTTAAAATAATCCGGCTCGGATTGATACAGCAATCTTCCATCACGGTACTCCGGCAGACTCGCGTTTGGATAAGCCGATAAAAAAGCTTTTTCGGGGATCGGCACTGTTTCCAGCGCTTTCAGTACATGGTATGGGCCCAGGCGGCAATTCACTCCTATCACATCCGCTCCGAGATCCTCCAAACGGGCAAGCGCTTCGGCCAGCGACACCCCGCTCTCCAAAACGCCTGGCTCATGCATGGAAACATTCGTGATAATCGGAATATTCGTTACTTCCCGGGCGATTTTCAAAACAGCCGTCAGTTCGTCAAGATCGTAATACGTTTCGAGCAGCAGGCCGTCGACACCTTCCAGCAGAAGGCAATAAAGCTGTTCCCTGAAGCTGCGCTTTATTTCCTCGGCCGGTTCGGAATGAAATCGCGCTCCATGAATGCCGCCGATCGACCCAACCACAAATACATCCTTCCTTGCTGCCTTTCTTGCAATTTTGACCGCTTCGCTGTTCATCTTTTTGACCTGCTCCTCAAGTCCGTATCTTGAAAGTTTAATATAATTGGCCCCATACGTATTCGTCTGGATCACATCGGCTCCGGCTTTTATATATTCCTGATGAACGTGCAGAATATCGTCGGGATGGGTCAAGTTCAGTTCTTCGAAACAGCGGTCAATTCCAAACGAGTACAGGAGCGTCCCCATGGCGCCGTCACCGATTAAAATGCTTTCCTTCAAGCTATTCAGCAAGTTCAACATAGACTGCCCCCTTTTTCCAAAGAGGCAAAACCGTCCAGGGAGTCGAATGCCTGTGCCAAATCCGCAATCTGGGGGTCTCCCTTTTCCAGCCTTGCTATGACGTCTTCGAGCACATCCCGGGTCGGATTGCCTGTTCGAATAGAGTTGTAGCCGTTCATCAGGCCGATTTCTTTATGCCGGCAGGGGGCCGATAAATATATGGGGGTATTGACGGCCCCGCGCGGTTCATCCCTTGTATTGCCAATCTGTACAAGTAATGTTTCGGTTTTTTGCAATAAAGACACTTCTCATTCTCCTTCACTTGTATGTTTTGGAAGACTTTTTTAAACAAAAAAGCCTTCTCCAACAAGAAGAAGACCCAAAAAAAGATTAGGTTTCTTCTCATCTTTCAAGCGGTTTTTCGCTTGCTGGATTTAGCACCTTTCCGCATGAAGCGGTGGTTGCTGAGGTGTCATCGGGCCATTCCCTCAACCTCTCTTGATAAGAAAAAAGCTGCAGATAAAGTTGTGGTTTTTTCAAAGCAAAATAAAACCGGAAATACAGACCCCTTGAAAAGGCTGTATTTCCGGTTGACCGGTCAATACTCAATTTTGCTTTGATTCATGAAGTTACATCGTATTATATATATTTGCTATCCGGCTGTCAACAACTCCGCGCTTAAAACAGCTTTGAGGAGTAAATTTATGTTTTTTAGTCCTTAAAACAGAAAATGCACTTATCCACAGGTGTAAAAATTTA
>NZ_JBFEGN010000102.1:0-10217 GCF_047228825.1 Siminovitchia jepli | reverse complement strand
AAGTAGGAGGGGAATCAAACAGTTGGGTCAAGAGATCCTTTGACCCATCTAACTCGGCGAATGCCGAGAGACTATTTTATTAAGAGGAGGGGCATCTTGGTGGGAAATACGATTAATGACCACTGCAACAGAAAAAGGTCTTGGTTTATGGGGATCAGAATTAAACTTATTTATTTATACATATATTATTGCTCCACTAGTTTATTTAGCCGTTCCAATAGCAATTGTCGATTATCTAGTTGAGAAAAAAAATAAGTTATTTGTAATAACCACTTTTATTGTGATAATACTATTTTCTATTGTAACTGTTTCAAGAAATATATTGGTTTTCTCAGTAATTTATTTTATTTTTACTAGCATGATATATAGAAAACAGTATGCCTTTAGTAAAGTAATTAAGAAAAATTTAAAAAAAGCACCTGTTATTATTATTTTAGCAGTCCTAGGTATTGCAACGATCACATTATTAAGAAAAGCAGATGCAAACTTTCTTAAAGAAGCATACGTATATTTTGTTGGGGCGCTACCTTCATTAACTATACGGTTAGGTGAACCATATGCGGATTTTCGGACATACGGTATGCTTTCAACAAGAGGATTTACAAGACTAATTTTTATAGTGCTTGATAATCTCGGAATTCATTATCCTGAAAGTTATCTTAGAGCGCAAGAAATAATGGATAATCTGGAAGGATTTATTCCTATTGGTAATGATATTAATATGAATGCTTATGCTACACTTTTTTATAACTTTTATATTGATGGAGGGTTAATAGGTATAGTATTATTTTCTGCGCTTTTAGGTTTTATATGTCGGAAGGCGTATCAAGGTGTAAAGTATAATATTAACATAAGGAATTCTGTTTTTTTCCTCTTAGTAATACAACAGCTATTGTTTTCTGTTGCTCGTATTTACACTGTATATCCAACAAGGGCACTACCTTTTTTGTTAATACTTATTATGTTTGTAAAGGTAAAGAAGGGGAAAAATGAGAATTCACGAGTAATCTAATTATATTGCAATTTATAAACTACTTTTCCTTTTCTATTAATTGAATTAACCTCATAAATGGATCATTTAAAAAAGGTGAAGAGTATCTTTATTAACTTAAAATTTATCCCATTATTGGTTCGATGACCTTTAAACTATTAACAACTAATTATTCGGTTTCTATGTAGGTAATAGAAAACGGATAAATGTTAGGGAGGTTTTAAACCTAATTACTGTACCAGCCAATTGTTTTCAATTGGAAGATCTTCAGGAGGAATAATGAAAAGTATTAAAAAAAATTATATATATAACAGTTTATATCAGATATTGCTTATAATTTTACCACTAATAACAACACCATATATTGCTAGAATAATGGGGCCTTCTGGTGTAGGTATTTATTCTTATTCTTACTCAATTGCGCATTACTTCGTTATAATTTCTATGTTAGGGATTAATAATTATGGTACTCGGAGTATTGCTAAGGTCCGTGATGATAAAAATAAACTCACTAATTCTTTTTGGGATATATATTACCTACAATTATTTTTAGCATTAGCAATGTCGGTATTGTATTTTGCTTTTGTAGTATTTGTAGTAAAAGAGTATGAAATTATATATATTTTACAATTTATTTATGTGATTTCAGCTGCTTTTGACGTTAATTGGTTCTGTTTCGGAATGGAGAATTTTAAATTAACAGTTACTAGAAATATTGTCGTTAAAGTAGCAAGTGTTATTGCGATTTTTTTATTTGTAAATTCTGCAGATGATTTATGGATATATACTTTAATAATGGCTTCGAGTGTCCTTATAAGTCAATTAGCTATTTGGCCTTTTATTATATCTAAAATTAATTTTAAAAAACCTGTTTGGTCTAGTATTAGAATACATTTAAAGCCAAACTTGACATTGTTTGTTCCCGTAATTGCTATTAGTTTATACACAATAATGGATAAAATAATGTTAGGAATGATGAGTAATGTTACACAAGTAGGCTTTTATACTAACGCTGAGAAGATAATAAATATTGCAAGGAGCCTGATTGTTGCACTTGGAGTAGTAATGCTACCTAGAATGTCAAACTTGGTGGCAAAAGGCGATTTTAAAAAAATTAGAGCTTTAATAAAAAAATCCATGATTATTGTCTTACTTATGAGCTCTGCAATGGCCTTTTTTATCCCAGCAATAGCTCCAACTTTTGTTCCGTGGTTTCTTGGAGAAAATTTCACTGAAAGTGCACATCTTGCCTCATGGCTTTCTATTATTTTAATAATTGTAAGTTGGGCAAACGTAATAAGAACACAATATTTAATACCAAATAGTAGAGATAAAATATATATCTTTTCTGTTATTGCAGGCGCCTTGGTCAATCTTTTTATTAATATGATGCTGATCCCTTCAATGTACTCAATGGGTGCTGTAATTGGAACAATATGTGCGGAGTTATCAGTTTGTGTCATACAAACGATTGCAATTAGAAATGAACTTGAAATTAAAACTTATATTAAAAATGGATTTCCATTTTTAATATTTGGAGCTCTAATGTTTATAGCTGTAAGAAGTCTGTCAACAATTTCAGCGGATACTCTTACTATAATTATTTTACAAGTATTTGCTGGAGTTACCATTTATTTAATACTCTCAACCATTTATTTAGTGAAGATAATTAAAGAGTTTGAAATTGTCAATAGTGTACTTTCATTACTACATATTAAATATAGGTTAAAATAAAGCATGTACATATTAATAACATCTATTTTAATAATAAGTACATATTATTAATGATCCTACCACTATTTTTGAAATTACCTTGTATCCATGTACTTAAGGTATTATTTGGGTGTTTGAGGTTGTCCAATCTAAGAACCTATTTTTAGGAGTTGTAATACAGAAATATTAAGTAAATGTCATCTATCTTATAGTGCAAGAGCTCCATCTTTTGATTCCACCACTTTTCAGTTTTCATAAGAATTGTTAGAAGGTTTATTAGGTTCGAAATATGTATTAAAAACGAGATTTTTTAAGGGTGAATACAATGATTAAAATAACAATCGCAGGAACAGGATACGTAGGCCTATCAAATGCCGTTTTACTAGCCCAGCATAACGAAGTTATGGCACTTGATATTGTTCCGGAAAAAGTAGCTATGATCAACAACAAAAAATCTCCGATTGTCGATGCGGAGATTGAGGAATATCTTTCTACAAAAGATTTGAATTTAACTGCAACTGCGGATTACAAAAAGGCTTTTCAAGATGCAGAGTATGTCATTATTGCAACGCCAACAAATTACGACCCGGAACAAAATTATTTTGATACTTCTACCGTTGAAACAGTCATTAAACAGGTACTTGAGGTTAATCCACATGCGGTGATGGTCATTAAATCGACTATTCCTGTTGGATATACTCAAGAAGTGAAAGAGCGGTTTAACACGGATCAAATTATTTTCTCGCCTGAATTTTTACGAGAAGGAAAAGCTTTGTATGATAATTTGTATCCATCACGGATTATTGTTGGGGAGCAGTCGGAAAGGGCCGAAAGATTTGCTGACCTGTTAAAGCAAGGCGCCCTCAAAGAAGAAATTCCTGTTTTGTTTACCAATTCAACTGAGGCAGAGGCGATTAAGCTGTTTGCCAATACATACTTGGCCATGCGAGTGGCTTTTTTCAATGAGTTGGATTCTTATGCGGAGATGAAAGGCCTCGATACAAAACAAATTATTGACGGGGTTAGTCTTGACCCGCGCATCGGTGATCACTATAACAACCCTTCCTTTGGATACGGCGGCTATTGCCTTCCGAAAGATACGAAGCAGCTGCTCGCCAACTTTAAAGATGTTCCAAACCATCTTATACAAGCGATTGTTGATTCAAATAGAACACGAAAAGACCATATTGCCGATATGATTATTCAAAAGCGGCCTAACATAGTAGGTATTTATCGATTAACCATGAAATCCGGTTCTGATAATTTTAGGCAGTCTGCAATCCAAGGAGTGATGGAGCGCATTAAAGGGAAAGGCATTGAAGTAGTTGTCTATGAGCCGACGCTTGATGCAGTTACATTTAATCATTCACGGGTCATTAACGATTTTGAAGAATTCAAGAAGATTTCTGACGTGATCGTGGCAAATCGATTATCAGAAGACCTAAAAGATGTGGCTGAAAAAGTATATACAAGAGATTTATACAGCAGGGACTAGGCGGGAGCGGCCTAGCCCTTTTTTGTGTGGATGTAAGCAAAAGCTGGAGGTGAAGAATTGTCTAAAATTCAGTTTGACTATTCAAAGACGCTTTCTTTTATAGGAGAAGATGACATATCATCGTTTAAAGAGTCTGTAGATTTCGTGCATCATCAATTGCATCGACACTCTGATTCAGAACATGATTTTTTAGGCTGGGTGGATCTGCCGCAAAATTATGATCAACTGGAATTTGAACGGATTCAGATGGCTTCTGAAAGAATTAAAAGTGACAGTGATATTTTGCTTGTGATTGGGGTTGGCGGCTCCTATTTGGGGGCGCGTGCAGCGATTGAGATGCTCAACCATAGTTTTCGTGATATCCTTCCGATCGAAAAACAATCAGCCCCTCAAGTCATATTTGTGGGACATACAATCAGCTCTACATACCTGTCGGATGTTATCGATGTACTCGAAGATAAGGATTTTTCCATCAATGTGATTTCCAAATCGGGTACGACCACAGAGCCGGCCATTGCCTTTCGGATTTTCCGCAAGCTGCTTGAGGAAAGGTATGGAAGGGAAGAAGCCCGAAACAGGATTTATGCGACGACGGATCGGCAAAAGGGAGCGCTCAAAACGTTGGCGGATACGGAAGGATATGAAACGTTCGTTATTCCGGACAATGTGGGCGGGCGCTATTCTGTCCTTACCGCGGTAGGGCTGCTGCCGATTGCCGTGAGCGGTGTGGATATTAGACTGATGATGAGCGGGGCAGCGCAAGCGATGGAAGACCTTAGCAAGCCGGAAATCATGCAAAATGCTGCCTATCAGTACGCGGCCATCCGCAATATATTGTACAATAAAGGAAAAACGGTTGAGATGCTTGTGTACTATGAACCGGGGATGAAATATTTTGCTGAATGGTGGAAGCAGCTGTTTGGCGAAAGCGAAGGAAAAGAAGGAAAAGGCATTTTCCCGGCATCCGCCAAATTCTCTACAGACCTGCATTCCATGGGGCAATACATCCAGGACGGCAGACGTGATTTATTTGAGACGGTTATTAAAGTAAAAACACCTCAAAGAGATCTAACGATTGAATGGGACGAAAATGATTTGGACGGCCTCAATTATTTGGCTGGCCAAACAGTCGATTACGTCAATACGAAAGCCTTTGAAGGGGCCCTGCTGGCCCATACGGATGGCGGGGTTCCAAACATGGTGATCGAAATCCCGGAAATGGATGCCTATGCTTTTGGCTATCTCGTTTATTTTTTCCAAAAGGCATGTGCGATGAGCGGAAACTTGTTGGGTGTCAACCCGTTTGACCAGCCTGGAGTAGAGATGTATAAGAATAATATGTTCGCCTTGCTTGGAAAGCCTGGTTATGAAGACAGAAAAGCGGAATTAGAAGAACGGCTTAAAGGTTCTATTCCCATACAGACATTGTAGGACAGCTCAAGAACACAGCTCTTGAGTTTTTATTTTTTCTGGAAAGGATTTTGAAAAATGGCATGGAGATCGAAAGTGGATCATTGGATAAAGACTCTACCGCAACATGATGCTTTATGGGAAGAGTTGGTTTCCCGTTTGGAAGATGAAAAGCATCTCGAAGACTGCTTTTATAAAGAGTTGGAATTCGGTACGGGCGGCATGCGCGGCGTGCTTGGACCCGGAACGAATCGAATGAATATTTATACCGTAAGAAAAGCAGCGGCCGGTCTTGCCCGTTATATCGTTCAACAGGGTGAAGAGGCAATGAAACGCGGTGTTGCCATTTCTTATGACTGCCGGCACATGTCTCCTGAATTTGCCTTGGAAGTAGCGAAAACAGTGGGGCATTTTGGGGTAAAAGCATACTTGTGTGAAAGCTTGCGTACAACTCCCGTCTTGTCATTTGCAGTACGGTATTTGCAATCTTACGCAGGTGTAATGATCACGGCAAGCCATAATCCGCCTGAATATAATGGTTTCAAGGTGTACGGTGAAGACGGCGGGCAGCTGCCGCCTGAGGCGTCTGACACGATTATCGGCTATATTCGTGAAATCGACTGTGAACTGACGTTGGAGGTTGCCGATGAGAAGGATTTGCTTGATCAGGGATTGCTCACTTATATCGGTGAAAAAATCGATCGTGCTTATTTGGATCAGCTTGTTTCCATCCAGCTCAATCGAAATGTGGTTGAAAACGCGGGGAATGACCTTTCCATTGTATTCACCCCATTACATGGGACTGCCAATCAGCCGGTAAGAGACGGATTGGCTGCATTTGGCTTTAAACATGTAACTGTTGTCAAAGAGCAGGAGCTGCCGGACCCCAATTTTTCAACCGTTAAATCTCCGAATCCCGAAGAGCATGCAGCCTTTGAATGGGCCATTCGCTATGGGGAAGAGGTTAACGCCGACATTTTACTGGCAACGGATCCGGATGCCGATCGGCTGGGCGTTGCCGTCAAAAATCCGGAAGGAAAGTACGTCGTACTGACTGGGAACCAAACGGGAGCGCTGATGCTTCACTATTTGTTGGAGCAAAAGGCAGAGGACCTGCCGAGTAACGGAGTCGTCATCAAAACGATCGTTACTTCGGAAATTGGCCGGGCTATTGCTTCCAGTTTCGGAGTTAAGACACTCGATGTCCTCACCGGTTTTAAATTTATCGGTGAAAAAATAAAAGAATTTGAACAGACGGGCGAGCATACCTTCTTGTTTGGATATGAAGAGAGCTACGGTTATTTAATCGGTGACTTCGTCCGCGATAAAGATGCGGTCCAATCCGCCGTGTTTGCTGCAGAAGTCGCCGCTTATTACAAAGCTCAAGGCAAATCATTGTACGACGGTTTAATGGAACTGTATGAAAAATACGGTTACTATCAGGAATCACTCCAATCTTTGACTTTGAAAGGAAAAGATGGGGCAGAACAAATCGGAAGGATTTTGGAATCTTTTCGTGAAGATCCGCCTGTGGAAGTCGCTGGTGTTAACGTTTCGGAAGTGGAGGATTATGAAAAGGGCGAGAGTTTCTATATAGAAACAGGAATGAAATCACTGATTGAGCTGCCGAAATCCAATGTATTGAAATTCAAGTTGGCAGACGGTTCCTGGTTTTGTGTCAGGCCTTCGGGAACGGAACCGAAGTGCAAGTTTTACTTTGGTGTGAAGGGTGAAACTTTGGAGGATGCCAGGGAGAAGCTCGGGGCGTTGGAGAGTGCGGTGATGGGGAGGGTTCATGAGTTAGTGGGGCTTGGGAGCTGACTTTGTGCAAGCTCCCATATTGTTTTGGAAAATGGAAATCTCTGAATAGCCAATGCAAACGATTGACTTAAAAGCCAGGAACTTCCTCTGTGTTTCTGGCGTATTTTGTACAATGTAATATGAAAGGGTTTTCAATTTGAAGAAAGAATGGCACTTGAAAACCTTTCAGGTTTTAAAAAGGCTTGCGAAAGGCGCGGGTGCTTGCCTGAACGTGTTTGCTGGTAATCGTATTAGTTTTTTACAGAGCTCCCCTTGCTATTCCACACTTACTGCAGTTTGATCCATAACCTCTTGAATTTGACCAGCGACCTTATCGCTAACAGGGGCTTCAAGTGTATATTCAAAGTTCCCCATCATCATATTGAAATGAGACCCGTGATTAAAATTTATGAAGATCCGACTAAATACATCGAAATAAATCCGATTTATTTCTTGATTGCTATCAACATATAAATCATCATATATATGGTGAGAGCCATCATTTGCCCAAGAAAGTAAGGAGTTGCAAACTACTTTTTCCTCCTCCGGAAAGCATTCGACAATCTCATTAACATCAATATTGCCAAAGAATTTAAAGTAATTCTCTAATATCCTTCTCATTATGTTTGGTGTTGTAATTGAATTTGGATTCTCCTTCAACTCTTTCCAAAGCAACTCATATGAATTTTTGATTGGGTTCTCAATATACTTCTGTATGTATGATATATTATTCGTCTTTCTTAAAATCCAAAATGTCTCATCATGAAGTTTTTGATTACTCTTGCCTTTATTAAATGAAATTTCCTTATGGAAATAAACATTATGGGTTAATACTATTAGTTGTTTAAAATTTGAATCGTCCATTCTGACCTTTTTCTTTAAGCTATTTATCAAGTTACTTACAATAAATAGAATATTACTATCAAGACTCGATATTGGATCATCAATAACGATTATTCTTTCTGTATTCACCTTATTTTGGTCATTGCTTCCATTAATTAGTTGATAGAAATACAAGAAAGTAATAAAAGTTTTCTCTCCCTCACTTAACGTTTCATTAGCATTGTCGCCATTTTCTCTTACAATCTTGTAATTACCTTTTTCATCGGATTCGGCTAATTGAAAATTCGTAAAGCCAAAGGATTTAAGGAGACTATTAATTTCATTAATAGAAGGTAAAACACTTGTTAGCTCATTTTGAAGTCCGATAACCTCTTGCTGTAGTTTATTTCTATAGATCTTTTGCTTTTCCTTATTTTGATTCATTCCTTTTAAAGCTCGACTCTCTATTTTAAAATTACTCATGTAATTTTCATAGTTTTTTTTGTTTTCTTCAATAACAAAACGCCATATATCTTTTATTAACTTTACCTTTTCTTCTTTTATATTTTCAATTATTCTATTTAATTCAGATATTTGTGTATTAGCCATTTCTATCTCTGCATTGATTTGCTCAAGACAGTTTGATATTGAGCTTAGTTCAACTATTCTACTGGGTTCTTTTCTTTTTTTGTCAAGCAATTGTATATTTTCCCTATAAGTTGTATTTAAGATTTCAAATAGAGCTGTAATTTTTTCTTTATTGATAAAAGGTATATCTTCATCTTTTAGTAACCGACATTTTTCAATTATACCAATTGTTTCACGTTTATATTTTTCTATTGAAGAATTAAGGTATTGTATTTGCTGAGTGTACGATTCATCAAAATACTCATCTAACTTTTCTTTAAAAGCAACTGGAAGTTCTTGCTGACAAAAGGGGCAAATACCATTAGTATATTCAATATGGTTATGTCCTTGTTGTACCCAGTCACTTATATTAAGGTTAGAAATTAGTTTAGCAATATCTATGTCTTTTTTTCCTATTATTATCGTTTTAAATATCTGGTTCTCCTCAAATAATTTATCATAGTCAACATTCGGAATAATATTAATTTTTTCCTGAGAGCCCTTAAATACAGATTCCGCTCTTTTTATCAATTTTTCATATGTATAAATTTCGCCATCATTATTTTTAGCTTCAACTAGGCATTTCTCCATAAATTTCTTTTTCTGGGCACGAAGGCCTATAAATGCTTCTTGAAAAATAGTATCATATTTTGTCTTTAATTCCCAGCATTTCTCCATAAAATCATCTTTCAAACTTTTCAATCTATCCTCTTTTTCTTTTATATGATCCTTTATGGTTTCAATCCTATCATTGTGTTTTTTAATATCCTTAGTTTTTTCATCAATTTGTTTCAATATATCAGCGGATTCCTTACCTAAAGTAAAAATACCCTTTATTTCATTGTAAACATTAAAATTCTCTTGGACAAAATGTCTATTATAAACAAACAAATCATAATCAGAACTATTTTGTATCCACTCAATTCTGCAAGAGTGAAAACGTTGGCTGTTTCTCAAAAATTCAGAAATCGTTGTTTTACCAGTACCGTTACTTCCGTAAATGTAATTAATTTTATTCATTTCAATCTCTATTCCTTCTGAATCATATGTAGCAATATCCTTAATTTTAATTTTCTTTATCATTAACGTCCCCCCTAATTAGACTTTTTTACTCATTTCATAGCTAAAAATTTTATAATACAACAAAATGAAAGGGCTTACATTATTATAGACATATTATAGCATTTCATTGTATTTCAGGGAAGTACAGGCATTTTAACCTGGGAGAATTTGAACAAAAATGGGTCTGTTTTGGCTGGAACAAAGTGATGCTTTACATTATTGAAGAAGGACATAGGTTAGCTCCACCTCTGCCATCTTTTTGACCCACTTGGGACAAGAAATTGATCCACTTAGGAC
>NZ_JBFEGN010000101.1:0-11287 GCF_047228825.1 Siminovitchia jepli | reverse complement strand
CAGCCGTAAAAATATACTTCGACGTTGATCCATTTTCATCCTGCTGATGGTGCCGCGGAAGCGGCATGAACGTCTAATAAAAGAATAGATAGATCGTTTTGATGTAATAGGGAAATTAAACTTCTATTTTCATTAAAAAATTCAAAAAAGATAGAAGCTTGCTTTTCCATATCTAATTGATAAATGGGTCTTAATTTGTCAATATATTCTTCCGATATGTCTCTAAGGTGCAACAGTAAAATATCTTCTTTTGAATCAAAATTTCTATAGAATGTACTACGATCTAATCCTGCCTCTTTAGACAGTTGTTTCACAGTAATTTCTTTATAAGGCTGTTTTTTCATTAATTTCAATAAGGCATCAATAAACCATTTTTTTGATTTTTGAGCAATTGGATTACTTGTTTGCTTATTCATGGTTCTCTCTCCTTTAAATGCAACATTTCATTATAAAATGTCGTACTTATTTGAATAGTATTGCAAAATCATTCACTTCATTTTAAAATATGATCCAGAATGCAACAAGTGTTGCACAACAATCATTTTTAAAGAAAAGAGGAATAAAAATGAGTAAGCTTCTTAGCAAAGCAATTGTCAAAGGGGCAGGGTTTACAAATATGAAAAATCGAATAAATTATTTTAAAATTGCACCGAAAGCATTTGAAAGTATCATGGAATTGGAACAGTATTCAAGAAAAACCTCTATTGATATAAAGTTAAGAGAACTAATTAAACTTAGAGTTTCTCAAATGAATGGATGTCAATTTTGCATAGAAATGCATACAAAAGAAGCTAAAAAATTAAAGGCTTCAGAAGAAGAAATAGAACAATTATCTTCATGGAAAGATGCTGATTGTTTCTCTGCAAAGGATAAGTTGGCATTTGAATTAGCAGAACATGTGACTTACATTGCTGAAAAAAGGCTGGACGATGAACTATACGAGCAAGTAAGGAAATTTTATGATGAAAAAGAGTATGTAGATTTAATATTAATTATCAATCAAGTCAATATGTGGAATCGTATTTCTATTTCAATGGGAAATACACCAAAAGGTAAAGGAAAAATGTAAAGCTTAACCCTTGTCTCTACTATGTGATTTTTAATAAACGCTTATCCGTTAAGATAAACTTTTATCTCCTCCAATTCTGGGAGGAAAAAACTGGAATAAAGATTTGGTCGGAGTTTACTTGAATAAGCACACCAACCTTAAATATTTTTTGGTTTTATTATTATAACTCAACTTTCGCACCAACAAAATAAGTACTAATCGTTGGCAATACTGAGTTAATGCTCTATCGAAATTATTGCTTGACAACTTTGGTAAAAAATGAAAAAACACCTCAATCTTTGGTATAGTGAGATTGTCGAGAAATCACTACCACAGAAGAGGCGTCTCTTACTATGATAGATCAAAAAAGCCAACATAATCAACTGCCAAAAGAACTTGATTCCGTTTTTTCTGAGCTCGAAATGAATAAGCATTTGCGTCAGGCAGGTATTAAAAAATCCTTTGGTTTCAGTTGTGCTTACTTATTTCAGCTTGTATTCAGTTTGATTTTCCAGCACAGAAACTGGTTTTCCCTTCTTGACTCAAAGAAGGCTGATAAATATCCGGGCAAAGATGCGGTGTACCGTTTCTTAAATCAGTCAACGTTTAATTGGCGCCGTTTTCTTTTGCTTTTAAGTTCTCATACAATTCAAAAGGTCACTCGCCTGACAGATAAGAAACGTCCCAAAGTTTTCATCTTGGATGACTCTGCCTATGATCGAAACCGCAGTAAAAAGGTTGAATTGCTGGCACGCTGCTTTGATCACGCTTCTCTTAAAATGCGTTTTTACAAAGGATTTCGAATGCTGGCTTTGGGATGGTCTGATGGCTGCACATTCATGCCAATCGATTTTTCCCTTCTAAGTTCAAAGAAATCTCAAATCAATGGAATCTCTTCGCAGATTGACAAACGCACCTGCGGCTACAAGCGCCGGGAAAATGCCCTGCAATCAGCGCCTGAACAAATTCCTGACATGATTGCGCGTGCCCTGGCTAATGGGGTAGACGCCAGTTATGTCCTCATGGATTCCTGGTTCACACTACCGCCACTTGTCAAAGCGATTGTTGAGCAAGGCTTGGATGTGATTGGGATGGTCAAAGAAACAAAGCAGCGC
The DNA here is from genome assembly GCF_047228825.1 of Siminovitchia jepli. Classification (NCBI taxonomy): domain Bacteria; kingdom Bacillati; phylum Bacillota; class Bacilli; order Caryophanales; family Bacillaceae; genus Siminovitchia; species Siminovitchia jepli. Next base: position 9,124 of record NZ_JBFEGN010000101.1, on the reverse strand, counting down.
TATATCGTAAATGGAAACCCTGTTTCTTTAAAGCAACTCTACCGCATGGCTCAACCAGTACAGAGAAAGAAAGGAGTTCTTCGTTCCATCCATACAGTGATGGCTAATGGGACACCCGTAAAGGTTGTTTTCATTCGAAACAGAAACAAAAGAAGTGAATGGCTTGCCATCTTGAGCACCGACTGCAGCCTTACCGACCAAGAGATCATCCGAATCTATGGCATGCGTTGGGATATCGAGGTCTTCTTTAAGACGGCCAAATCCCTCTTAAAACTCGAGAAAGAGTTTCAAAGCCGGTCATATGATGCGCTTATTAGTCATACAACCATTGTTTTTGCTCGTTTTATAGTTCTTGCGTGGCAAAATCGCTGTCACACTGACCAGCGCACACTTGGCGGGCTTTTTTACGAGTTGTGTGATGAAGTCAATGAACTTGATTGGGCTGTTGCTTTGCAGCAGTTAATCGAGCTTCTTCAGGACGCATTAAAACAGACGAATAAAAGAATCAAAAAGTTAATCCAAAGTCAACTTGAGCAGTGGGTCACCGGCCTTCCTAGTTATATCAAGGCTTATTTGCCGATTTCACTCTGCGAAAGTTGAGTTATAACTTTTCGAGTTGTAATAGCTTTAATAGGAGGAGTGCAAACTGTCTAAAATATTTATGCAAATAAGCAGATTATTTTTAGGGATTATTTTTTTGGTTGCGGGTATTAATGGTTATTTTGTCATCTTTGGATTTGAACCATTTATTGCAACTAGCCCCGAAGCAATGGCATTATTCGAGTTTAAATATCTGTTAATTGCAGAAAAATCTTTAGAAGTTGCATGTGGAATTTTACTTATAATCAACCAATTTTCCCCACTAGCCATTGCAATATTATCACCTATTGTAGCCAATATTTTTTTACTTCATTTGTTCCTAGACCATTCGTTACTTGTTTTAGCAGTTATACTTGTCCTTACTCATGGTTATTTGTTGTTTTACTATAGAAAAAACTTTATGAGTATATTGGAGAGAAAATCAAAAACTTCTGGATAAACAATAACTCCCCTTACTATATCTAATTTCAGAATATCTTGTTCGACTAGATATGTTAATTTATATAGAATTAAGCGGTTTTAGGTTAAATCTGTGCTCTAGTTGTTTCAGAAAAGTGCCCTTATTCATGAATCGGGCCAAGCCGCATAAAGGCAGTAGTCTTAGTTAAGGTTCTACAGGCTGCCCCGCTTGTTTCACCAGCTTATGATGATATATCTTCTTAAGAGGAAATCGCCAGACACTGGAAGCGTCATTATGATGAATTGTTGGGTTATCTATGAGAATCGAGCAGTTAATCACCTGATTATTGGAAGGAGACGGTTCCAATTTATCGTCACCGTCTGGCAAAAATGAGTGGTATTAACTCCTCAATGGAGCAGAAATAATTAGATAAAGATACAGTTGGTATTAGTTATTGTTTCTAATATAAGTTCATTTTTCAAAATAGGTATCCTCAATAATATTGAGTAATAAACTTCCATAAAAGGGCGCTTTCCTGTAACAAGGAAAGTGCTTTTTCCATTTTAGGCCTGGCATCTGTAAAACAAAAAGCCCTAGCCGGGAAACTGGAACAAATGTGGAAAAATGAATATCCGAAAAGCAATTTCTTCCGGCCTTCCAAAAGTGTAAAATGGAAGATAACAGAAATACTGTTCACTTATTGTAAATTAATGATTGCAGTTTAACAGATTGTCAGGTGATTTTTTGTGTGGATGTTGGCATTTTTGATCGGTTTGTTTTCAGGAGTTATTTCGGGGATGGTCTCCGTTGGCGGCAGCATTATTGTGACGAGCATGCTTATCCTGTTTTCAACCTTGTATGGCTGGGATTTAAACATGAAACAGATTGTTGTTTTCTTTGGCATTCCTGCAGTTATCTCCAGTCTCGCATCGTCTCTTTTGGCGAATTCTATTGGCGACGCTTGGCTGCAAGGGGTCTTTGCATTCTTCTGTCTGCTGGCTGCCCTGGCCATTATTTTACCCGATAGACGACAGCATCATCATGACAATGCTTCCTTTCCCTACTTTACTTCCATCTTTCTCAGTTTGATCGTTGGAGGGGTTGGTGGTTTGATCGGCGTAGCTGCGGGATTTTTGTACATGCCCATCTTTTTGCGGCTTTTTCATCTGACAGTCAGGCAGGCTGTCGGGACCGGGATGGTGGTCGGCGGCATGCTATGTGTCGGGACCATCATGGGAAAATTGGGCGGAGATTTTATTCGGATGGATGTGATTTTGCCGCTTGGCATAAGCGGGGTTATTGGTGTGTTGATTGGCGGAAAATTAACGTCATTCATCAAGGAAAAGTGGCTGAATTTATTGATGTGCATCATTATCGCGGCCATTGCCGTCCAAACCATTTTTGTATTTTTGGCAGATTCATTGATGATTGCCTTTCCTATTGTCATAACGGCCGCTCTGCTGCTTTCTGTTGTTTTCCTTTGGCTGATTTTCGCTTTGAATCCATCTTTTGCAAAAAGAGGAGAGCGATCGTGAATATTTACTGTTTTTATCCTGGGCTTAGTACAATATCAATCGGCTGTTTGACAGCGAATAATCTTATTGTGAAGTGTTATAATGGAGAATATCGAGAAATGGCGGTGATTTATATGTTATCGCAACAGGAAATCCTTGAGGAGCTCTCAAAAAACTTAAAAGCGTGGAAAAAAGCATACGGTGTAAAGCGTATCGCGCTGTTTGGTTCATACGCAAGAGGGGAACAAAAGGAGTCAAGTGATATTGATGTGTTAGTCGAATTTGTTGAAGACGCTCTGACTTTTGATAACTATATGGATTTAAAGTTCATTTTAGAGGACCTTTTTAATAAGAAAGTAGATTTGGTTATTTTGGATGATATTAAGCCGGCTTTAAAGCCGATTATCTTAAGGAGTGCCAAATATGCGAAGGGAGCCTAAAGTCTTTTTGGAGGACATCTATGCAGCTGCGGTAAAGATTGAAAGCTTCACAAAAGGCCTTTCATATGATGATTTTCTAGACAATGACCTGGTATCTGATGCGGTAATTAAAAACATATTAGTCATAGGAGAGGCAACTAAAAACATTCCTGAGGAAATAAGAAAAAGGAATCAGCATATTGAATGGAGAAAGATGGCCGGGATGAGAGATATGATGATTCATGGCTATTTCTCCATAAATTATAGGATTGTTTGGGATGTTGTTCAAAATAAAATTCCTGTATTAAAACAACAAATCCAAAAGCTTCTGCAGTCTGAGTAACTTACTCAAAAACTAAATGTTCAATATCCGAAAATCTAATCGGACAACTAATACTACAGCATTTCCGGTGGCTTTCTTTGGTGAAGTTCGGCTATATCAAGGATTAGTCGATTCTTCACTTGCTAAAGTTGCGTTCAATATTATGATAGTAGTTAATAGTAGGAAAAGCCTGCGCTTTTTATCCACTTATTCCCCTTGGTAACGACTTTAATTTTAACCCCATCCTCAAACTGCAATGGCGGCACTTTTGGAGTTATTTTGCCCCTGCTCTAAGCGCTATTTTGCACTAGAAGCAGATATTAAAAAGCCCAACTTCCCAATATTTAAATTGAAATTGGACGTTTATCAATACTTCGGAATAGCGGCCGATTATCGAGCAACGTTGACTAGGCTGATGGGCGATGGAAGTTCTTTCACACCTACCGTACGTACACAAAAAGTTGGCTTTTGTGGCGTGTTTGCAGTAATATATCTTTTTTCGGCCCTTGAAGCCGAATGCGACCCAAACAGTTTCTTACACAGGATAGAACCATCATTAAAGCATACGTAAACTTACTCTCCATTGCAGTTTATGTAATTGGACAAAACGCAAAACCCCGGAACAATACATTTTCATCCCGGGGTGTGAGTGTAAAATCATGTGTGTTTGTTAGTGCAATGCTCGCCTTGTCGGGAAAACGGGCAAACGTATGTCCTAATATCTTGATTTGGGCTCATAGGCAAGTTACCAAATCCAGCTTCAGGTAATAAGTTACTTGTATAAGCCGAAGGTGGTGAGAAAATGGGCAGACGAATAAAGCATACTTCACGCGACGTGGAGGAGTTGGCGAGGCTGATGCTGGCGGAAGCAATCGGTGAAGGTGTTCAAGGGATGAACATGGTAGGAACGGTTGTGGCTAATCGAGTCGAGGCAGACTGTGCTCCTGACTTCAATGGGTTGCGCAATATTAGACATGCGATTTATCAAACCATACCTGGAACCAGTATTCCTCACTTCGAGCCTGTCTTAAATGGAACATTGTATACACAACGTCCCAAAGAAGCCGACCTCCAGAGGGCTAGGAATTTGTTGAACGGTGATAGGGAACCTCGCGCAAGGATGAATTTGTGGTTTTTTAACCCCAGTCCGGGGAAAAAGTACCGGGCTCCTTGTACCGAAACAATGCCAAGATCCCCCAATACGAGGTTCGATTTTGCGTACAAGAACCATTGCTTCTATGTCGGGGTACCGGGCTATTGCCCAGAGTTTTATAGATAAATTAATAAGGAGTTGATCTTCCTATGACTAGTGGAGACTCTGGTTATTATCCAATGAATTATTATCCTGGTTTTTATCCAGCTTCCATGATTCGGACCAGTCGCCAACAACCTGCTGGCTCTCCGATGGCTATACCTTCCGGCCCCTCGTATGCCGCCCCGGTGGTCCCGATGGGGACTGCCCAGCAACTTCTGGCAGGCGCGGTGCAAGAATCATTTATCGAAAATATCTTACGCTTCAACAAAGGTAAGGTAGGTACATTCTATTTTACTTATCAAGGTAACAACAAATGGAATGCAATGGTTTACCACGGGCGCGTAGAAACGGCTGGTCGTGACCACATCATCATCAGCGACCCGTCCACCGGCAAACGCTACCTGCTATTGATGGCAAATCTCGACTGGGTGGAATTTGATGAAAAAATTAACTATCCTTACCCGAAAATCAGTCCGGAAGTTCAGGCATCCCTGACAACGTCGGAATGAGTTATAGAACGATTAAAACCCGCTTACTCCTTTTGAAGGATGAGCGGTTTTTTATATAGAATTCAAATTTGGCAATAAATTGAAGCGGGGCGGATTTAAATTAGAACATCGACGTACAGACTGAGCTGAAATGTGGAAGACGGCCGCTTAGGGGCGACAAGCGCTGGAGGGCAATCCAGCGAAGTCGTTCTTTGACTTCGTTGGATTGACCGAAGCGACCTCGAGCCCCTGCCGTCTGCAACTAGACAAGAGTGCCTCTGACGAGATAAAGGAAACGCGGCGAGGAACGAGCCAAGCAGCTTGCTTCAAAGCATCATGAGTTTACTTCTTTAGAATAAGCTTCGTGCGCTTTGCGACGAGCTGAACATAGCTTCCCCGAATAGGCTGTGGCGCAGGAGCACGTGCTTCTTGAATAAGCTTCTTTGCAGCTGCGACGAGCTGAACAAAACTTCCTCGAATAAGCTATGGCGCAGGAGCACGTGCTTCTTGAATAAGCTTCTTTGCAGCTGCGACGAGCTGAACAAAGCTTCATCGAATAAGCTATGGCGCAGGAGCACCCCTGGAGGCGCGAAGTCTGCTAGTCGATAGGCGCTGGAGCTAGACAACAAAAATCGGGTATTCGGATTATCGTGTAGAAAAATGTTAAGCTAAATAATCTTTCGAACAAACGGATCTGATTTGTGGAGTAACAAAAAGCCCAATTTCTCATATTCAATAAATTGGGCTTTTAAATAATGGCATTTTCAGACGCGAACCAAAAATAGGTCATTTTCTATCGTAGCATCAATGCTTTTCTACCCTCGCTTCCTATTGTGTATTCTTCATCCCTGAAATAGGTGACGATAAAATCTCGGAATGCAACAGCTGCCTGTGATAAATAACGATCTTTCTGCCACGCTATCCGAAAAATCCTTTCACTTGCAGGATCTTCGATTGGCAGTTTGACTAAGTTCATCTCCTCTCCGCTTTTACACCCACCGACAATGGCAACACCAAATCCAGAACGAACAAGTTCTGCGATACTGGCTGGATCTTCTGTTTCACACACCATCTTTGGACGAAAACCCGCTTTATCACAAAGGTCATCATTCATCATCCGTAAAGGAGAATTTTCTTTGTATCCAACAAAAGGTTCTGCTGATACTTCACTAAGGTGAATGGCTTTGCGATTTGCATATTTATGTCCGTGCGGCACAGCGAGATAGAGCTTTTCTGTTACCAATGGGATTTCACTGAATCCTTCTTGCTGAATCGGAAACGAAGTTAAATAGAAGTCTACTTCTTGGTTTGTTTCTATGTTCTCAAAATCCTCCATAGAGGATTGAAACATCCGGAAATTAACTTCTGGATGTTCAGCCAAAAATTTCTGCAAAGGTTCTCTAACCTGCTCCATATTCATAACTGCCAGGTATATACGACCCTGTTTTAAGCCTGATAGATCTTCCACCTCCCGACGCCCCTCTTCGAGCAAATGGATTGCAGCCTTCACTTTTGCTTCAAATGCCTTTCCAAAAGGGTTCAAACGAATTTGACGTGCTTTACGGTCAAACAATGGTACCCCCAAATCCTCTTCCAAGCGCTGAATCGTTCTACTTAAGGCAGGCTGGGCGATACGAAGTTCCTGTGCGGCTTTCGTCATATGTTCTAATTTAGCCACGGTTAAAAAATATTTAAGCTGTAGCAGTTCCATTCCTTTCCCCTCCTTATTCATTACATTCAGTATATGAAAATATAACAAAACATGTATTTTTCATTATGTATTCCTAATTATATAATGAACGTGGTCAGCCGACAACAGAACTTATACATGGGAGGAGGTAAATAAATATGGGAAGTGATACACGGGGAACTACGTTTACAACCATAAAAGAATCAACAATCGAACTCACCATTGACGACAAGTTTATTCGCACAATGGTCTTTACGATAGTTATTTCGATGATGAGCGCAACGATGTTTAACATCGTACTTCCTGAAATCAGCCAAGAATACGAACTGACATACAGGCAGGTTAGTTGGGTATCCTCCGCTTATCTACTCGTTTATGCCATCGGTTCCATGATCTATAGTAAACTATCAGACCGTTACCGACTCAAATCATTATTGACGATGGGACTCCTTCTGCTATCGGTTGGCTCCCTTTTTCACATATTTTAGGGCTTCTTTTTTTAGGTTTTGCGAAAAACCCAGATGATCTCCAGAATCTATGAAAAAGGTATGGATCCAATGGAGCCTGTTGTAAAAGCGTTTTAGGTGCTGGGCCAGTTGTTGGCGGCTTCCATCGACTTTCCTTCCCTTAAGGATACGATCAATCCTTTCAACCATGGCATGTAGCGTGTGCTGAAAATAGGGAATCAAGAAGTCAGGCAAGATCGAAATATTTACTCCGCAGGCCAGGCATCTGAGTCGGCAAATAGGGATGCGCAGGGCCTGATCAGCCTCATCAATGCCGTACCGCCAATAAAAACCGTTACGGTGCAGATTCCCTTGGGATATACATTGGCAGCCGGGGCACCTGTCAAATACGGGGAAATCATTTCCTTTTCCTCTTGCTTCATATTCCTCAAGCCCAATACCAAAATCATGTGGAATGATCATAAAAAAACTCCCTCCAATAATATGCAAAAAATTTAGCATATTATTTGAGGAAAGTACAGAAATCGTACTGGAGGAATTTGAAAAATATAAGCCTGTTTCAGAGGGGATAAAGTGACTCTTTACACCAATCCATACCAGTAGGAGAGCGGACTTTTTCAGAAGCTAGGTAACGGCGAAATAGTGGCAATGCAATCAAAGTTAGTAACGGAATAACAAACAACCACCGCCAATGCGCGAAACTTGAAACGAAAGCAGACGCAATAGGACCGAGCACTCCTCCAAGTGCGGGTCCACTGGCCATGATTCCTAACACTTTTCCTCTCCGTTCAGTTGGGATATAACGTGCCGGGACAACCATTGAAAGTGCAGGAATGACGGATGCTCCTGTAGCCTGAATGATCCGGCTTAGCAGAACCATCCAGTAGTTCTGGGCAGCAAGCCCGATTAGCTCCAGGATATTGGCGAATCCACCTTCTTTCGAAGGAGCTGGGGGCACTTATCATCATACTTTATGGGCAAATTCATTCTACCATATTTATCGTGAGAAAAAAATAAAGCGTTCCCACATAAATCTTGCCTATGAAACAATTGACGGAAAAAGTAGAATAAAAGCAATGGATAACCGGTTGTCCTTCTGATCAAAGGAGGATGTTTCGATGAATGAAAAAACAAGGGAAGACATTGCTTTATTTCGTTATGGGCTGATTGCCCCACTGCTGAACGGACAGATAGAATCAAAGGAATATTTCGAGCAGTTGGAAGGAAAAATCCATCAGATTCCATACTACGGAGAAAGAACAATCGCAGCCAAAACCATACAGGAGTGGCTTCTTCATTACCGGAGGAACGGATTTGATGCCTTGAAGCCAAAAAGGCGCTCGGATCGGGGGAATTCCAGAAGACTGTCCCCAGATGACAAGGACCATATTTTGGACATAAGAAAAGAATCCCTCCACATGCCGGTCAGTGTGTTCTATGAACAACTGATCAAACGTGGAGAGATCACAAAAAATCAAGTCTCTTATGCCACTATAAACCGTTTATTGAAAAAACACAAGCTGGCCGGCAGAAATCATATCAGTTTTCATCCGGAAAAGGAACGGAAGCGATTTGCCTATGACAAGGTCAACGTATTGTGGCAGGCGGATTTGTCGCATGGTCCCTATATTCCAATCAATGGAAAGATGAAGAAAACATTTCTCATCGCCTATATTGATGACTGTTCCAGGCTCGTTCCGTACGCTCAATTCTTTATCTCCGAGAAATTTGGCGGGCTCAGGGAAGTGACCAAGGAAGCCTTGATCCGGCGTGGAAAGCCGACTATCATTTATGCGGATAACGGGAAAATCTATCGGTCCGAAACCCTGCAATATGCATGTGCTCAACTGGGCATTACCCTAGCGCATACGATGCCTTTTGACGCGCCTGCGAAAGGTTATGTATAGTAAAATAAAATGTAAAGTAAATCCTTTTTCTTTAGCTAAGTTCTAGTTGTATGCAAGATTTA
>NZ_JBFEGN010000100.1:0-11304 GCF_047228825.1 Siminovitchia jepli | reverse complement strand
TAAATTTTTACACCTGTGGATAAGTGCATTTTCTGTTTTAAGGACTAAAAAACATAAATTTACTCCTCAAAGCTGCTCGTAGGAAAACACTATTGACATAATACAACCAAATATGATAGTATCTTTATGTTAGATTGTAGCACCCGTGCTACAACCGCACAGCACAGGTCAACAAGCGCTTATTGTTATAAGACACCTGAGTCTGGCGAGTCTTAGTCATTAAGGAGGTGCAATGCATGTACGCAATCATTGAAACAGGCGGAAAACAAATAAAAGTTGAAGAAGGACAAGCGATTTACGTTGAAAAATTGGACGCAGTTGAAGGGGACACTTACACTTTTGACAAAGTGCTTTTCGTTGGCGGGGAGGATGTCAAAGTAGGAAGCCCATTTGTTGAAGGGGCAACCGTAACGGCCAAGGTTGAAAAGCAAGGCCGTCAAAAGAAAGTTGTTGTTTTCAAATACAAGCCTAAAAAGAACTATCGCAAAAAACAAGGCCACCGTCAGCCCTATACAAAACTCGTCGTCGAAAAAATCAACGCGTAGCGGTTCCCATGATTATCGTTGAGATAAATAAAGATTCCAAAGGCAAGATTGTATCTTTTACGATGAGCGGGCATGCCGAATTTGCCGAAAAAGGTGAAGACATCGTTTGTGCCGGTGCATCAGCGGTTGCTTTCGGCAGCCTGAATGCGGTGATGGTACTGACGGGCATCACGCCATGCATTGAACAATCGGAAAGCGGCTATCTTTCATGCTCGCTACCCGCGGACTTGCCGGTGGAAACGTCCAAGCAGGTTCAGCTTTTGCTTGAAGGCATGGTTATTTCATTGGAAACAATCGAACGTGATTATAAAGATTATTTAAAATTGATCGTTAAAAATAGGGGGTGAATCACATGTTGAAATTGGATCTTCAATTTTTTGCAACGAAAAAAGGAGCAGGTTCCACGAAAAACGGCAGGGACTCTGAAGCCAAAAGACTTGGCGCTAAACGCGCAGACGGACAATTCGTTTCCGGCGGTTCGATTCTTTACCGCCAGCGCGGCACAAAGATTCATCCGGGTGAAAACGTGGGACGCGGAAAAGACGATACACTTTTTGCTAAAGTAGATGGCGTCGTTCGTTTTGAACGCCTTGGCCGCGAAAAGAAAAAAGTGAGCGTATATCCACAGGCACAGTAATGAAAAAAACTCTAACCGATCGGGGTTAGGGTTTTTTTGTAAGTAAAGCATAACCTGCTAAGAAAAATTTTTTTCAAAAGAAGCTTTTCTTTGTCTGACTCCGACGGACAGGACGTCCTAATGCCGCCAGCGCCACAGGACAGGACGACCTAAGGCTAAAAGGCGGCCCCCAAGGTCATACGTCAAAACCTCCAGAGGCGGGGGCCTCCTGCGTGTTTCGCCTTATTTGCCCGTGCTGGGCAATGCGCTTGCGCTTTTTTATGAATTCCCAAAAATGCATGCATTCCTGGGTCTTTTATTAATGGTATAATAGCTTCAAGTCGAACTCTAAATCACTTACATATGTGAGATCTGTTATACTATATTATAATTTGTATAGACCAGACTGGGGAGAACGAGGGATGAGCGAAAATTGGACAGTAGTAGAAATGCTTCGGCATACACGCCATGAGTGGTTAAATAGATTACAGTTAATAAAAGGAAACCTCTCCATGGGAAAAACTGAACAAGCTAAACGGATTATGGATGAAATTGTACAGGAAATGCAGCAGGAAGCGCTTCTTTCCAATCTGAAGCTATACCGCTTTGCCGAATTATTGTTGACACATAACTGGAAAGGCTACCGTTTTCGGCTTGAATATGAAATTGTAAAAGGACAGGATAACTTGCGGCTCGATGATCAACTGCTGACGGATTGGACAAGGGGTTTTTTTGATGAACTGAACCGGGTATCGCTTCCTATAAATGATAACATTTTATATATGGCGATCGAACCGGAGAATGATGCAGTTCGTTTTCTTTTTCAATTCCACGGTATAATAGAAAATGAACCGGAACTCAAAAATTGGCTTTTTTGCAAAGAAGCCTATCCGGATCATGTCACTTATAAACAGGTATCGGAGAATGAGTATCAAATTCAAGTATTGTTTTGTTTGGAATAGCTTTGAATGGAGTGTCCCGAATGTTTGTCGATCGAGTAAAAATATATGTAAAAGGCGGAGACGGCGGAAACGGCATGGTGGCGTTCCGTCGTGAAAAATATGAACCAATGGGCGGACCGGCCGGAGGTGACGGAGGAAAAGGAGCCAGCGTCATTTTTGTTGTAGATGAAGGATTGCGAACGCTCATGGACTTCAGGTACCAAAAGCATTTTAAAGGGAAGCGCGGAGAAAACGGAATGTCAAAGGGACAACACGGTAAAGGTGCCGAAGACCTTGTGGTCAAAGTGCCTCCCGGAACCGTTGTTACCGACGACGACACAGGAGAGGTGATTGCAGATTTGATCAAAGACGGCCAAAAAGCTGTGATCGCCAAGGGAGGACGCGGCGGAAGAGGCAACATCCGGTTTGCCACGCCGGCAAACCCGGCACCGGAAATTGCGGAAAATGGCGAGCCGGGCCAGGAGAGAAACATCACTCTGGAATTAAAACTGCTTGCCGATGTTGGGCTTGTCGGCTTTCCGAACGCTGGAAAGTCTACTTTCCTGTCCGTTGTATCTGCGGCAAAGCCGAAAATTGCGGATTACCACTTTACTACAATCAAACCCAACCTTGGCGTAGTGGCAACGGATGATGACCGAAGCTTTGTCATGGCCGACCTGCCTGGGTTAATCGAAGGGGCACATGAAGGAGTCGGCCTTGGCCATCAGTTTCTTCGCCATGTCGAACGGACAAGAGTCATTGTTCATGTCATTGACATGTCTGGAATGGAAGGAAGAGATCCGTATGAAGATTATAGGACGATCAATGAGGAGCTGCAGCAATATAACATGCGTTTGCTGGAAAGACCGCAAATCATCGTTGCCAATAAAATGGATATGCCCGCTGCCGGAATAAATTTAGAGGAATTCAAAGAAAAATTTCAGGATGATTATCCGGTTTATCCCATTTCGGCGATTTCAAGGGAAGGTGTTCGGGAAGTATTGTTTGCCATAGCCGATTTACTTGAAGTGACACCCCAATTTCCGCTTCATGAAGAGTTGGAAGAGGAGAAGGAAATACACCGGGTGGTTTACAAGCACGAAGGGGAGAAACTGCCGTTCACCATTGCGCGCGATCCGGACGGAAGCTTTGTTGTCAGTGGTGAAAGGATCGAACGATTATTTAAAATGACCGACTTTTCTCGGGAAGAATCCGTCCGCCGATTTGCCCGCCAGTTAAGATCGCTTGGTGTGGATGACGCGCTTAGACAGCGTGGGGCGGAAGATGGCGACACAGTTCGGCTGTTTGATTTTGAATTTGAGTTTATGGATTAGTTTGCTTTGTCTGGAGGGGGAATATCTTGGGGAAAAGGAAAGTGGACCAGAAGTTTTATCTGGTGCGGGAAGACGTTTTGCCTGAAGCCATGAAAAAAACGCTGGAAGCAAAGACCTTGCTGGAACGGGGAACGGCCGAATCGATATGGGACGCCGTTCAGCAAGTAGATTTAAGCCGAAGCGCATTTTATAAATATAGAGATACGGTATTTCCCTTCCATACCGTTGTCAAAGAAAAGATTATTTCACTGTTTTTTTTCCTGGAAGATAAGCCGGGTGCGCTGTCCAAGCTTCTTGGTATCGTTGCAGGCTGTTCATGCAATGTATTGACGATTCACCAAACGATTCCGCTCCAGGGGCAGGCAAACGTTACGCTATCTTTGGATGTGACGGAAATGACTATCAATATGGACGAATTCCTGGCAAAATTACGCCGGCTGGAATTCGTTGCCAAAGTGGAAGTTGTCAGCTCTGGAGGATGATTTAAGAAAAGCGCAAGCGCCTTGCCCATCGACGTACTCCAACGAAATAAAGGAAACACGGCGGCTCAAGCAGTAACGTCCTCGAAAAAGCTTACGCTTTATCTTCGTGTAATAAACGATGCTATCGAGGGCCCTCCTTGTCCTGTCGCTTCGCTTGCACCAGCACATCCTGTACGCCGGAGCTGGACAAAACAGATATTTTTGGGGTCTAAAATTTATAAAGAAATTTATACTCTTGACTCTGAAAGAAAAAAGCGGAAATGCTCGGATAAAGCATTTCCGCTTTTCAATTTTCTTCGACCAAAATGCCCGCTTTTTTTAGCGCAGCTTCTGCCCTTTCGATCGTTTGCATATTTGGTGCCGACAATGTGTGCAAATGCATGCCCGCTGTTAATTGTGACAACAATGGCGCTTTTGTTTCGTTAATTTCTTTTAAAAAAGCCCGAACTTCCTGGCGATTTGAAACCATGATGGAAGCGGTCAAGTCGCCGTATACTGGATGTTCCACTTTTACATCTTTTACTGAAACCCCGTGATCCACGATGATATTCAGTTCTTCTTCCGTTCTGCTCCGGTCATGGCAGCAAGCCACTATTTTCTCGACCCGTTCGTTACTCACCGTCGGCATATATAAGTAGCCTTGGCTCGTGGCGATAATGGGTTCGTTATGTGCTTTTAATAATGTAATATCCCCGACAATTACTTGCCGGCTGACATTCGCTTTTTTTGCCAAAACCGTCCCGGTCACGGGACCGTTTTTTTGTTTCAAATATTCCAGTATCCAGGCTCTTCTTTCTTCCCCGAGCAATTTCCTTTCCTTATTCATCAGGCACCCTCCGTTTCCATTCCTAACGACTAAATAGTATCACATATGGACGGCAGCTTGAACCCACTTGGCCCAGCTTAGGTTTTCATGACTGGACTCATAAAGCCTTTCAATTTTTCATATGTATTTTGAAGAAGATTAAATAACAATTTGCCCACACAATCATACACTATATGGACGTATGCCAGAGGAGGGAAAATCAGTGAAGATTCATATCGTTCAAAAGGGTGACACGCTTTGGAAGATCGCACAAAAATACGGCGTGAATTTCGAAGAATTAAAGAAAATGAATGCACAGTTGTCAAACCCCGATATGATTATGCCCGGTATGAAAATCAAAGTGCCTGCAGGAGGAACGGCGGTCAAAAAAGAAATGCATCACCATAAAATGCATGGGCACAGTGAAGTGCCAAAAGAACATCCGGCCAAAAAAGAGATCATCAAAGAAGTCCCGAAGGAAAAACCGCACAAAATATATCAACCTATAATGCCTCAGCCACTGCCGGAGATTGATATCAATAATTATTACATGATGAATATGAGCCAAACGCAGGCTCAAGTGCAACAGCAGCCAGTAAAGGAAAAAGAATATGGGCATCATGAAGAGTCGGTTGAAATGCCGGTTGAAATGCCCGTGATGCCTGTACAAGGAGGTTATACTCAGCCCATGTATCCTAATTGTTATCCAGTAATGCCGGTGTGTGATCCGTGCTACCCGTATCCGCATTCCATGATGCCCCAAGTGCAAGGGGCAATGGCTTATCCGCAAATGCCGATGTATGGCCAAATGCCGATGTATGGTCAAATGCCAATGTATGGCCAGATGCCGATGTATGGCCAGATGCCCCAGGTTATGCCTGCAGCAGAATATGAAATGCCGCACCACCATTGGGATGACGAGTCTTCCAGTTCATCAAGCTCATCCATGGATCATCATCACGGGCATCATCATCAAGGATACCATCATGGCCATGCCATGCATGGAATGGATTACGATGATGATCCGCCGCAGGGTATGCCAATGCAGGGATATACACAGCCTTACGGAGGATATCCCACGATGCCGGCTTCACCATATGGTAATCCGATGGCCGCACCTTATGGAGGCGGGCAGCCATATCCGTACGTACAGCCAATGCCGGGAACGATGATGGGACAATTCGAAATGCCAAGAAATAATGAAGACGAGGAAGAAGATGAATAATCAAACGGATGGAAAGAGAGACGGATTTGAAACCCGTCTCCTTCTTTATATAAGGAGGGTTGTCGGTCATCATTTCCGGGACATTTTTATCATCAAAAAAGGGGTTTGGCTTATAAAGTCGGAAAAAGAACGGTGGGTAATCAAAGAATTCACGGGACAAAAAAAACTGCAAACCCAAATTTATCTCACTCGCTGCTTATTTGAACATGGCTTTATGAATACTTACGATTTTCACCCTGTTGGCGCTGTTCATTTTGAAGATCGTGTCTTTGGATTAATCCGGCATCTTGAACAAAATCAGGATGAGCCATTTCACTATGGAAGCGCCCGCTGCCGAAAGGATGCACTCGCGCTTCTTTCTCGTTTTCACGATAAAACTGCACAGTTTTTAGACATGTTCAGAGCTCATCTTCTCGTGTTTGATCAGTTAAACAAATGGGAAAAGCGGTTGAATGATTTTAAAAATAAAATGGATTCTTACAGGGATACAAGCCTTTACCCGTATTTAAAAAATTATATTTTTGCTGGAGAGTGGGCCATTCATTTCATGAAGAGGCATGTGGATTATTTCTTGGAGGAACCGCACTGTATATTACATGGTGACGTGGCACACCACAATTTTATAAGAAAAAAAGACGGTTCCTTATACTTAATAGATTTTGACTTGATCAGCATCGGACCGAGGCAGATTGATCTTCTTCAGTTTTGTAATCGTATTCTGCCGTCCCTTCATTGGTCAAGCGGCCGGCTATTTTCCGAATGTGCGGAAATCGAACCACTTAAAAATGATCTGCCTTTTTTGGCTGCCCTTGCCTATCCAACCGATATTTTCCGGGAATGGATTTATTATATGAACAGCACTAAAGCAGAAAGAACAAAACGAAAGAAACACTTGGAATCAATTACATTCAATCAGTACAAAAAACGCATGCGATTTACGAAAACCATAATGACGAAAGTTGAAAACAATTTATAGTAACGTTTCAAAATTTCTTGTTTGCCAAATAAAGCACATTCAATATATGATAAAATACAGGTGATAAGATAGGGAGGATTTTTGAATGGCAGGACATTCGAAATGGAAAAATATACAACGAAGAAAAAACGCACAAGACGCAAAACGCGGAAAGGTTTTCCAGAAGCTGGCTAAAGAACTGTATGTCGCAGCCAAAAGCGGAGGGGGCGATCCGGAAACAAACCCCGCACTCCGGCTTGTCGTAGACAAGGCTAAAGCGGCAAATATGCCGAATGACAATATTAAACGTGCGATAGACAAGGCCGCCGGCAGCCAAAATGCAGAGCATTATGAAGAAATTATCTATGAAGGATACGGGCCTGGCGGTGCAGCGGTCATGGTCATGTGTTTAACGGACAATAAAAACAGGACGGCTTCAAACGTCCGCCACGCTTTTACGAAAAATGGCGGGAACCTCGGCGAAACCGGTTGTGTCTCCTATATGTTTGACCGGAAAGGATACCTGGCGATCGACAGGAACGAATACGACGAAATAGATGAAGAGGAACTGCTGCTTCAGGCGATTGAAGCAGGGGCCGAAGATATGGAAACAAGCGAAGAAGCCTTTGAAATTTATACAGAACCGGAAAACTTCATGGCTGTAAAAGAAAATCTGGAAGAGGCCGGTTTTACATTTATGACGGCGGAAATGACAATGGTCCCGCAAACAGATGCGTCATTAACAGAAGAGCAGGAAGAAAAGCTCGACAACCTGATCGACATGCTCGAAGACGATGACGATGTCCAGGAGGTTTACCATAACTAAACAAAGCTTTTCCAAAAGAGGAATTCTTTTGGGAAAGCTTTTTTTGAAAAGTTGAAAGTCTAAATTTGTTCATTCGCAAATTTAGACCCAATCTGGCTTTTGACCTCCGAATTCCCAAGAAAAAACGTCTTGGCGTTTTTTCTTGTTGGATAAACATGTAAAAGTATGGTCACACTATATTCATGAAAATAACGAGAGGTCGAGGTGATTCATGATGAGTGTTTTAATGAGAGCTGTATTAACCATAACCGTTATTTGCTGCGGCAGCTTTTTCATTTTTGATCTCAAACAATCACCCAGTCATGTACAAGCTAGTGAGGAGAAGGAATTTGTGATCCCGGACAAGCCATTGGAGCTGACAATCAGGTTAAAAAGAGTTTATATGGACGGAGAAGAAAGCGAAGAAACGCTCACGGAAACAATATGGGCCATTGAGGATTTTTGGGCAAAGTATGAGAAATGGCAGCTAGTCGATATGAGTGAGGATTACCTTGTTTTTGAAAAAAAAGTAAATGATATCTCGCCCTTGTTAAAAATGAACGGGTATTTCGGCATTACGGAAGATGGCACATTGTCCATTTTCAATGGAAAGCCGGAGGAGTCCGATATCATCCAATCATTTTTTCAAATTGATGTAAAAAAATTGGAAAGCAAGCAGCATCAAAAACTGCTACAAGGGATTCCGGTAAAAACAAAAGAAGACTTTGCCAGGGTCGTTGAAACAATGAAGAAGTACGAAGTTGGAAAGGAATAACCAAAAGGCCGGGTTGCGCCCGGCTTTTTATAAAAGTACGCAGAATGGCTCTAAGCGACCGAAAAGGATGAAAACGCGTCAATTGGGTAACGTACAATAGCTCTAAGTGACCGAAAAAGGTGAAAACGCGTCAATTGGGTAACGTAGAATGGCTCTAGGTGACCGAAAAGGATGAAAACCTGTCAATTGGGTAACGTAGTAGCTCTAGGTGACCGAAAAAGGTGAAAACGCGTCAATTGGGTAACGTAGAATGGCTCAAAGCGACCGAAAATGATGAAAACTCGTCATTTGGGTCAAATAGAGTGATTCTAAGTGACCGAAAAGGATGAAAAAACCTATCGCTTCGATTACGCAGAGTGATTTTCAGGAGCCCGATGAAGGTTAAAATCGACCCCCCCGTCACTTAGACGCCAAAAAGAGCCCGAATTCTAGTGGTATTGTAAAATGGGTCGTTTAGATGTTCAAAACGACCTGGTTGGTGATCCTTTCCCTCCAAATAGAGAGGCAGAGCGTCTATTGTTTATGAGATTTGCTTGGACTCCCGGTTATTTGTAGCCAATGCAGGCCTCTTACTCTTTTCTTTACTGCTTGTTTGCCTACAGAAAGAGTGGCACAATAGATGATAGAATTATAGACTGAGGAGAAAACGAAGGATGAAACTTGTATCATGGAACGTAAATGGGCTTAGAGCTTGTATACGAAAAGGTTTCCTTGATTACTTTAATCAGGTAGATGCAGATATATTTTGCGTACAGGAGACAAAGCTCCAAGAAGGCCAAATTGATTTGGAACTTGAAGGATATTATCAGTTTTGGAACTATGCGATAAAGAAAGGCTACTCTGGAACAGCTGTATTTTCCAAACATAAACCGCTGGCTGTCAAATATGGTGTTGGGGATTCCGAACGTGAGGAAGAAGGCCGGATCATTACGTTGGAATATGACCAGTTCTATTTGGTCAATGTGTATACACCAAACGCCCAAAGGGACCTGGCGCGTTTAAGCTACCGGTTGGATTGGGAAGAACGCATGCTTTTATATTTAAAAAAATTGGACGAGACAAAGCCGGTCATTTTATGCGGGGATCTTAATGTAGCCCATAATGACATCGATTTGAAGAATTACAAATCGAATAGGGGAAACTCGGGATTTACAGACGAGGAGCGGGGAAAGTTTTCCAGATTGCTGGAGTGCGGTTTTATTGATGCGTATCGCCATTTTTATCCGGACAGAGAAGGGGCGTACACATGGTGGTCATACATGAACAAAGTGAGGGAAAGGAACATCGGCTGGCGGATCGATTACTTTATTGTTTCGAAAAAGCTCCAGGACCGATTGATCGATTCTCATATCCATTGCGATGTCATGGGCAGCGACCATTGTCCGGTTGCATTGGAGATCAAAATGTGATGAAGACTCCCATTTTGGGGAGTCTTATCTTTACCCCAATTTCTTTTTGGCTATATGCCGCTTTTTTCCTACAAAATTTACAACAAACACACTGGAGATGGCAATGGCTCCCCCAATCAGGGAAAGGGCGTTGGGCCATTCCTTCAACCATAGCCACGCGATCATAATGGCAAGCGCCGGTTCAAGATAAAGCATGCTGGAAATGGTTGTAGTATTTCCGGCGGACAACGCCATCGCCCATGTCACATAAGCGACGGCAGCCGGGAAAACTCCGACATAAAGCGCCGAAATATGGGCACTAAAGTCAGCGTTTTGCATGTTTTCCCATAACCCGGGCAGAAAGACTAGCATCGGAAGCGTTCCGGCCCAGGTAAAATAGGCTGTTAAATCAATCGGATGATACTTTGCCAACAGCGGTTTTTGAAAAACGAAAAAGATGGACGTGGCGATTGTGCTGATCAAAATATATAACGTTCCCTTGGAAATCGTAAAAGCAGCCTCCGAAGTTCCCAATGTAATGAGTACAATTCCGATAAAGCCTATTCCCAAGCCTATCCAACCAAACAAATCCATTCTTTCCTTTAAAACTATTATGGCAATGATGGATGTAAAAATGGGGGCTGAACCGATTATCATGCTGGCTGTGCCGGCAGAAACCGTTTGGACGCCGAATGTAAACCCGATATGATATACACTGATCCCTATTAATCCCAGAAAAATAATGCGCGGGATGTCCTTTTTTTCCGGAAGCTTGATATGGACACCAGGCCATAAAGCATATAATAAAAATACTCCGGAAGCGATCAAAAATCGTAGAAGGACAAGGTGGGCGGGGGTATATCCTCCGAGTATACTGGCCCTTACACCGGCAAATCCTGATGACCATATGATAATGGTGAATGCCGCCATCCAAAATGCCTTTTTGTTCATATTCATCCCCCTGCCCTGCTCAACAAATCGTATTGTCAAAAGTTCTATAGTAAAAAGTTAATAATCCCTTGATCTCAAGAGCTTTAAAAGCAAAAAACTTGCCACCCCCTAAATCTTAAGGATAATTGAGGTTACCACACACCCAACATCCCTAAAATAGGAAGTGACAAGTTGTTACCTCAATTTATAGCGTATTTACTTTCGTATATCAAGTTTCAAGAAAAAATTATTTTTGGCCTTTTGGGAATGATCCTTGGCAAATCCGTGGCTAAAGCTGCTTTCGATGAGCCTGTGAACCAACCTTATCGAAAATTACAGGTTGATGAGATGCCCATCATTGAAAATTTGGAGAAGCTTGACTATCAAAAGCTTCTTTCTGATTACCAAGCTAAACATGGAAAACCATTAAAGCAGGTTATGCGTCGGAAAAACGGTGTGGTTAAAGTTCCGACTGCTCTCACATGCCCAAAGTGTTCGGCGCC